>NZ_JAMPJZ010000092.1:0-19410 GCF_039961835.1 Trichocoleus sp. ST-U1 | reverse complement strand
TTCATCCATCACGTTGGTTAAAACAATGCGACGCCCCAGCAGCCCAATGGCTTCTCGATCTAGAAAAACCGGATGGGAACTTTCTTGAGCATAGCGAATCAGGGCATTCGCACTTGGAACTTTCCGCTGCACCAAGACGGCGTTAAATAGCGGTCGTCCGCAAGCGGCATCAATGGCGCGAATGTGGTCTGCAACCGTGTAACCTTGGGTTTCTCCCGGTTGGGTCATGATGTTACAGACGTAGATGCGGGGAACCTGTTTTTGGGCGATCGCTTCGGCAATCTCTGGCACCAATAAATTGGGAATCACGCTTGTATAAAGGCTTCCAGGGCCGATGATAATGTAATCGGCTTCCTCAATTGCCTGTAAAGCTTTAGGCAAAGCGGGGGGGTTGCTAGGAATGCAACCAATTTTCTTAATCTGACCATTGGCTTCTGTAATGCTCGATTCCCCCTCAATGGTGCGTCCATCCTCTAACTCAGCCCAGAGGCGAACATCGCACAACGTTGCCGGTAGCACCCGCCCTCGCACAGCTAAAACTTGAGAACTGGCAGCGATCGCTTGCTCCAAATCTCCGGTAATATCGCTCATTGCCGTCAGGAATAGGTTGCCAAAACTATGACCGTTCAGACCATCCCCAGCCTTAAAGCGATATTGAAACAATTCGGTCAATAACTTTTCTTGGTCTGCCAATGCCGCGATACAGTTGCGAATGTCTCCCGGCGGTAGGACGCCTATTTCTCGCCGCAGACGACCAGAGGAGCCGCCATCATCTGCCACCGTTACAATCGCCGTAATGTGGGCGGTGTATTCCTTCAATCCTCTGAGCAAAGTAGAAAGCCCGGTGCCACCGCCGATTGCCACGATTTTTGGCCCCCGGTTAAGTTTGCGATGCGCCAACAGCACATCAATCAGTTCTTCATCCTGGGAAGGCTTCAGTACCTCGGTAATCGCTCCCATCGAGCGGGTTTGTCCTAAAAAAATAAAAAATAAACCCAAGCCAATCGCGATTGGACCGGACACATAATTGGGAATAATCGTGGTAATCGCTTCCAGAATGTTCCCAATGAACTGAATCAATAAGAAAATTGGGGTCAGTTTCACCCAAATCGCCAAACCTAGGCTGGTTAGCAGCACGCCTCCCACACTGATCAGCAACCAGCGTTTTACCAATAGTCCGGGCGCTAACCACTTAAACCAGCTATTGACTCGTTGGGGCGTCCTAGGCTTAAAACTCCAGACCATATGCGAATCTTGTTTGAGCGTGCGTAAGGCTTGTTTGAAAATAACGTTTGACATTGCGGATTCCTAGGGGACACAAAGGCAAGACTCGACTTTAACGTTGCTTGGCGAATCCACTCAAGTAGGCGCGATTGATGAATCGTCTCTACGGATTGATTGGACTGGCACGGGGAAGGCAGAAGTTGCTACCCACTGAGCAACACTAAGGCTGTGCCCATCAGAATACATTTTCACTAAGCCACTCAGATGTGACATACGAAACTAAGAAACAGAGGAGGGGATTTTTCAACTCAGCTTATGATAGGTTGCGATGGTTTGCTGCTTGGATCAGGAATCAAGATGTTACGACTCAGTGATTAGACCCGCTTGTTGCTTCTAAGCGTTCAATTAACCGATTGCAGTTCCCCCTTGAGTGAATCCCCAAAGCTAGGCTAGATGGAAAAGCGTATTTTAGGATTAGACCCCGGACTTGCCAGATTAGGATTTGGGACAATTGTCTGCCAAAAGGTAGATTATGCCGCAGCGGCAGGTGGCGATCGCGCGAAGCGCCAAGTAGAAACTGCGTCTGAGGTGGTAAGTTTACTAGATTTTGGCGTGATTCAGACCTCGGCAAAGACGGAGATGGGGGAGCGACTCCGCACGATTTACGACGATTTGCACACGCTGATGGAGCAGTGTCAACCCCATCTGGTGGCAATCGAGAAATTGTTTTTTTATCGGATGGGAAACACGATTGTGGTGGCTCAAGCACGGGGGGTGCTGATGTTGGTGTTGGCACAGCACGGGGTTCCGTTTGTTGAGTTTACGCCTGCCCAAATTAAACAAGCGCTGACTGGCATGGGAAATGCGGATAAGTCCGAAGTGCAGCAAGCCGTGGCGCGGGAGTTAAATTTGGGCTACATTCCCAAGCCGGATGATGCCGCCGATGCCCTTGCTGTAGCGTTAACGGCGTGGTTTCAGGAGTAAAGGCGATCGCTTTCTGGAGACTGAGTGCGGTGAAGCCCAAAGAGCGATCGCTCTTACTCTTGACATTTCTGCCTTCTTTCCGATGATTTGGATTAATCTTTACTTGTATGCTATTTGACGAGGAGACTTCTAAAAGATTGACGATCCTGATGTTCGGTAGCGTCAAAGCTGAATAAAGATGCTGGGCAACTAAAGCCGAGCCATCTTCAAAAACTTGCTTCTACCGTCAATCGGTTTTTCTTTGCTGAAGTCTCTAACAAAAACTTTTTGGTGAGATGAGGAGTTGACCGTATGAAAAAGATGAGTCGCTGGGGCAAGCCTATCGCTCTCTTTAGTTTAGGCTTGAGCGTCGTGGGAAGTCTGAATTTTCCCACTCCTGCCATTAGCACGACCACAACTGCTAACACGATTGCACAATCAGAACAGAACTCAGTTCAACCTGGGGGCAGCTTTGAAATAGCGCAAAGTCTGGTAGGACAATGCCGCGCTACGAAAGCGCGGATTTTTGTCTATACGCAGCGATCGCTCTCCAGCCAAACAATTAGAACGCTCGCTGCTGGCGAACAAGTTACCCTTGCAGACAATGGCAGCGCTGGTTTTATCGCCATCAGTGCCCCTGTAACCGGGTATGTCCAAGCAAGAGACCTCACAACCTGCTCTGGAGTCAATCCTACCCCTAGACCTACTCCCAGCCCTACCCCGACTCCCAACCCAACTCCCAGCCCGAATCCCAGACCGAATCCTACAACTAGCCTTTGCCGCGTCATTACCTACAAGGGCGCTGAAGGGATGGCTATTCGTACCGCACCCGGCAAAAACGGTACTAGAGTTGGCGGAGTTAAGTTTGGAGATAGAGTCACCCTCAGAACCAGTCCTCCAGCATTCACCTTCGACGCCGAACGCCGTGCCTGGGTTCAGATTACAGCCCCTGTTGCCGGATGGATTTCTTACGGGTTTCCCAGTTCAAACTCGACCAATCTCGGCACTTGTCGCTAGGCTTCATCGTCTATTAAGCTAAAGCCATAAAAGCAAAATCACCCCATTTGAATTGCCAAAATTCGGAAATGGGGTGATTTTCTATTAAGCGTGAATTCAACTCTACGATTCAGTTTTAATGAGGGAATCAACCTCGATTAATTGAGCATTAAACAATTAGCTATTAGCTCACAGGGAAGTCTGATAGTAATTTTAGGGATTCAGACAAAATTTATACTACTCTACTTGCCGAACTGACATCCGGTGCAGCGGCAGAGTCAGGACAGAAGTAAAGGTCAACAAGTAAGAAAAAGCAGCCGTTAACTTCAAACTCATCAACAAAATCTCCCACTCAGGGTGGCTAAACTTCAGGATACCTACAACAACGCAGTAAACTATCCAGTAAGTAAAGCTCATTGTCAATAGCATTTCCTCCGTTTCTTCAAGCTCATCCACGTGAGTTTGTTTGTCAACAGATAGTAAGAAAAGTCCAGCAATACTACCAACAAAAGAAACAAAAAGTAAATATTCGTGCCAGTTCAGATTTGGCATTAGCCTATCCCCTTTATCCCCAAATTATGAATTGGGGATCAGTCTAAAGGATAATTTTCCTGGGATAAAGCAATAGTTACAAACTGCAATCTAAAGCCCTTGAAAGTCTAAAGTTTTGTAAAAAGTGTCGGTCAAGGGCACTCTTTTCTGAACCAGCAGAAGGCGACTTAACACCCCTCTGGCTGAGTTTCACAGGCACCGATACTCACCCAACTGCTAGAACCATCTGCCCAATGTTCCTTTTTCCAGATGGGGGCATTGTGCTTTAGGGTATCAATTGCATATTGGCAGGCTTCAAAAGCTTCTGAACGGTGAGGACACCCAACCGCAACTAACACGCTAATTTCGCCAATCTGCAAGCGTCCGATGCGATGGTGAATCACTACTCGATTGACATCCTGCCAGGTTTGGCGGATATTGGCAGCAATTTGACTAAATATGTGCAAAGCCATCGGTTCGTAGGCTTGATACTCTAGAGCAACCACCGGCTTCCCATCAGTTTGATTGCGTACCATTCCACTCATGACTACCACGGCTCCGTTGGCAGGATCGTCCGCTAGTGAGTAGACTTCCTCCATTGATAAGGGAGCGAAGCTAATCGTAAAACTATCTTTCGCGGAGGGTTGATTGGGAAGGTTTAGGAGAGTGGTGACGCCATTCATCACGTTGAAATCCTGAGAAAGGAACTGGATCTATTTTGATCGATCCAGCACCCGCATTACCCTAAGCGATCGCTCCTTGCACTTGTTGTTTCAGATTGTGTTGTTCCAGATTTTGTCAATGTACCCCAAGATTTTGCAGAACCCTGGCTGTTAAACCTTGCCACCGCCCATCAGATATAGGAGCGCCATACGGACAGCCACGCCGCTAGTCACTTGCTGAGAGATTAAGCTGAACTTGGGGTCGTCCATCAAGTCAGAGCTAATTTCTACGCCTCGGTTGACGGGTCCTGGGTGCAGTACCTTAACGTCAGGTTTGCAGAGTTTCAGGCGATCGCGTGTTATCCCATACCGCTGATGGTACTCTCGCAAACTGGGCAGCAAATGCTGCGTCATCCGTTCCTTTTGCAGCCGCAACGTCATCACAAAATCAGCATCTTGTAAAGCGGGTTCCAAATCCCAGTGGAGAAAAAGCTTGCGGTTGGGAATGGGGGATTGGTCGTGGGTGCTTGGTAACGGGCGATCTGCTCCCTGGCTCCCCTCCTGAGTGCCATAGGCGGCAAACAACTGAGGGAGAAGCGTGGGGGGTCCTGCTAAGTGAACCTCTGCACCCGTTGCCGTTAAACTCCAGATATTCGACCGAGCGACCCGTGAGTGGAGAATGTCGCCGACAATGGCAATTTTTTTATCTTTGAGCAGTTCAAGTCGCGGGTGATCTGGGTCTAACAGGGTACAGATGGTGAAAAGATCCAGCAATGCTTGGGATGGATGTTCGTGCTGACCATCCCCGGCATTGAGGACGCCCACCTTTGAACCTAAGCGATCCATTTCGGCAGCGATCGCTTGCGGCACTCCCGCCTCCCGATGACGAACCACCATCATGTCCGCACCCATCGCTAAATAGGTTTTCGCCGTATCTAAAATGGTCTCTCCTTTCGTTAGAGAAGATGTTGCCGCGGCAAAGTTCAGCGTATCGGCAGAGAGACGCTTTGCCGCTAGTTCAAAACTGCTGCGGGTGCGGGTAGAGGATTCAAAAAATAGATTTGCTACCACCTGACCTTGTAACGTTGGCACTTTCTTCGTGCGTCGCGACAGTACCTCTCGGAAACTGGCGGCAGTTTGCAACACAGTATTGTATTCAATTGGGGTGAAATCAGCTAAGGAAAGAACGTGGTGACGAGTCCAGGTAGTGGTAGCCATTAGGTGTGGTCAGTAGCAACGAACAACGAACAGAAGACAACTGATTGCTCATCTAGATACTACATTCAAAGCCGCTGAGATTAGCGTCAGGAAAGTCAGGAACCCCAATGCATCTAGCGTCGTAGTCAGCAGCGGACCGCTAATGAGTGCTGGATCTAAGTTCAACCGTTTGATACCCATTGGCAGCAAAGTCCCTAGGGTGGCAGCCATCAAAACATTGATAGCCATCACCAGTCCTGCAACCAACCCCACCCATCGCTCATTGGCAGGAGACCAAATCAAAGAAAGGGCACCCAAGGCAACCCCCAGTGACAAGGCTGTACCCAAGCCAGCAAGAATTTCCTTACGGAGAAGTTTCAGCGTATCCTGTGGTGTTATTTCACCTACACCTAGTCCGCGCACAGTCACCGATAAGACCTGAAAGCCGACATTGCCACTACTATTGGCTAAAATTGGCATGATGATTGCCAAAACGGGCACTGATGAAATCGTTCCCTGAAAAGGCGCGATCGCGTTGGCGGCTCCGACATAGAGAATAATATTCCCTAACAGCCAAGGCAGACGCTTACGAAGCGTCACCAAAGGAGGCGACAAGGCGGCTTCATCACCGCCACTGACTCCCGCCAGTTTCTGAATGTCTTGTGTGGCTTCCTCTTCTAGAATGTCTACCACGTCATCAATGGTGACAATCCCCACTAACCTATCTTCGCGGTCAACCACAGGCACGGCGATCAAGTCATAGCGCTTCATTAGTTGCGCGACTTCTTCTTGGGGCGTTTCTGTGTAAGTTTTGACAACGCGATCGCTCGCAATATCCCCAATCAGGGCATTGGGAAGCGAAAACAACAGTTGCCGCAACGATACAACCCGAACGAGCTTGCGGTTGTCGTCGGTGACGTAGGCGTAGTAAATTGTTTCCTTATCTTCGTCACTGACACGGATTTTGCTTAAGGCTTCTCCGACCGTTAAGCCTTCGCGCAGCCGTACATATTCCGTCGTCATTACCCGACCCGCCGTGCCTTCGGGATAGCCCAAAATCCTGGCAGTTGCCTGCCGTTCTTCAAGGCTGAGTTGCTGCAACAGCCGCTTCACAATGCCTGCGGGTAGCTCGTCAAACAGTTCTGCCCGGTCATCCGGTCGCATTGCCTCTACAATCTGACACACCTGGTTATCGTGCAGCGAACCAATTAGTTCTTCTTGCACTTCCGGAGGCAGATATTCAAAGACATCAATGGCTTGAGCTTTATTAAGCAAGCGAAACGCGATCGCTCGCTTGGATGGGGGCAGTTCGACAATGTAATCCCCTACATCAACCGCCGGTAAGCGATTTAGCTCAGACTTAAGCTGATTTAAGTCAGCAATATCCGACAGTGCAACACGTCCTTCCTGAGTGAGCATAGAAACCTCCTAGTCTCCCCCCGCGCTGGGAGAGACTGACCCGCCCAGGCGCTAGAGGAGCTTACTACTGTCACCTAATGGACTTCGGTCCATAAATTCCGCAGAAATCTACACTGATATTGCTCAGCAGTATCAGTAAAACTATGCTATCCCCTCAAGGTGCCATTTACCATTGGGGGCTATCAAAAAATCTATCTAAAGACAGATTTCAAAAGCGATGAGGCGTACAAAAAATTATTGGGTTCCTCTATTAACTGGAGCGATTGTCGCCAGTCTGAGTAGTTGCGCTTCTTTACCGACAAACAGCGAAAGAGACAAAGCTGGCTTACCTCCTGCTCATGCTATTGAAGCCAGCAAAACTACGACGAAAGCGTCAGATGCCAGCCGATTGTTGACAGGTGCGATTAGCCAAGCAACAACAACCGCTCCCTCAAAAAACAATGTCACCGTCACCATCTATCAACCCGATACTCAGTGTGAAGCGCTAGTACCGGAAAAAGTAGACGTTTCAGCGGTTGAAAGCGTCCAAGCAGCGGTAGGCAAAGTTCTGGAGGAGCGGGACACCGCCGACTTTAATTTAGCTGGGTATCGTGTCAGCGTGAATCCCAGCAATCGAGTTGCCACGGTTGATTTGCGAATTGCACCCGGTTCCCAGCGGAAATTTGTCTCCCTTTCGAGCTGCGAACAATTTGCTCTGTTCGGTAGCCTCAGAAAAACCCTCACTGCGAATTCTCAATGGAAGATCAAAGATGTCCGCTTCACAGAGCAGGGCGAAGACATCTCCCTTTAAAGTTTCGATTAAAGTTTGGAGACAGCAGCACAACCGCGTAGATACCACCGCCACGGCAAATCGATTCCCTGTGATAAACCAATCCGAGTTGTTTGGACAAGTTCCGGCATAAATTGTGACTGACGATGCTCTAGCCACAGGGGTTGACCGGGTTGTAAAACTTGTGCATTTAATATGCTGTCAATTTGTAAGGCGCGGCAGAGTTTACCTGGCCCAGCGGCGATTCGATGGGGTTTCGAGCGATCGCTCTCTTTGATCCAGGGCGGTATAGACTCTAGTTGCAAAGCCCGAATCAAAACAGCACTGGGAATGCTGTCCTGGTCTGTGACCACGTTCAGGCAGTAGTAAATTCCGTAAATTAAATAAACATAAGTTCTCCCGGCTGGCCCGAACATTACCCAGTTGCGCTCGGTTCGTCGCCGATAGGCATGGCAAGCCGGATCTTCAGGGCCATAGGCTTCCGTTTCCACGATTAGCCCTCGGATGATTTCTCCATCAGGCATCTGTCGCACCAACGTGCAGCCCACCAAATCAGGTGCAACTTCAGTGGATGGGCGATCTAGCCAACAAACTTCTACAATTTGGGTATTTTTAATCAGATTCATCGTTAAATATACTTAAGATATACCAAACCACCCCGTTCAACTCATAAAAACTCATGGATGTCAAGCTAGTTTTAGCAGCCTTAACACTTGTTTTTACCGTATCGTGCCTATTTTTTGGCACTAAAAATGGATTTTACGATTCAGACAACTATCACGGAAACGGTTCTGCTCATTAAGATCGCTGTTAGCCAGTCAATTTTGGATTTTAGAGTTTGCGGAGGTCGGAGTTTCTAAGCCTCCGATGATTTTGGATTGAATCTAAAATCCAAAATCTAAAATTGAAAATCGAATGATGAGTCAACCCCCCCCGGTATCCTCTCACGGCTATGACGAACTAGCCTATTTTCCCTATGGCGTCGGTCATGGCGACGAAGGCATCTGCTTGCTGGTACGGATGGGGCCACACCGCATTCTCCTAGACTGTGGTTTGGCGGACATTTCCTCGCTCAAAGGTGAGGGAATTCCTCCAGCAGATTTAGTGCTGTGCAGCCACGCCCATCCGGATCACGCTAGGGGATTGCTGGCGCTGCATGAAAGCTTCCCTCAGTTGCCAGTCTATGCAAGTGAATTGACAACCCAGCTGCTGCCACTGAATTGGCCTGAGATAGATCCGCAGAATCTCCCGCAATTGTGTCAGGCATTGCCGATGCGATCGCCTGTCGAATTCAAAGAGGGATTGAGTGCGGAATTATTCCCAGCCGGACATTTACCAGGCGCATCTGCAATCTTGCTGACCTACACGAGTCGCCACCGCTCTTACACCCTACTTTACACAGGTGACTTTTTCCTTTCAAACTCGCGGCTGGTGGAGGGGTTGCCGCTAGAAGCATTGCGAGGCTTAGAGCCAGATGTGCTAATCGTGGAAGGCAGTTACGGCACAGCGCGTCATCCCCACCGGCGGAACCAAGAGAATCAGCTGGCAGAGCGAATTAATCAAGCGATCGCTCAAGCGAATTCTGTCTTGATGCCCGTGCCCACTTTGGGACTGGGGCAAGAACTCTTGATGCTCTTGCGGAGTCACCACTTATTCACGGGTCGCAACCTCGATATCTGGGTAGATGGTAACGTGGCAGCTGGCTGCGATGCCTATTTGGATATTCTCACCAACCTCCCAGCCTCTGTGCAAAATTTTGCCCGTCATCAATCCCTATTTTGGGATGAACGGGTGCGTCCCAGAGTGCGTCGGTTGCTTCCAGAACAACGTCCCTCTGTCGGTCAGTCTCCATGCATTATCCTGACTGAGGAAAACCACGATCTTAGAGAATACTGTCAACCAGGCACCGGGCCGTGGGTGTTATTACTGCCCCAGCAACCCAGGTTCTCCCAAGAGCCTAGTTACTCATCGTTGACGATACAAAACTATTTGCTTGCCCAGCATTCTGATGGGCTGGGAACCACCCAGCTGATTCACAATATCCGTCCTCAGCACGTAATTTTTGTTCATGCCTCTCCCACCTACCTGGCTGATTTAACCGGGTTGGAGGAGTTGCACAACCGTTACCACTTGCATTCTCCACCGGCTGGGACGCTGGTAGAACTCCCGATTGGCGAGACGTTTGTGCAACCGGCGGCACCCGAAACCAGTTACGAAGGGGAGCTGACGGAACTGGGAACAGTCGTTACCATCACCCTACCGGAGGCGATCGCTGCCGATCCCCGTTGGCAACACTTTGCTGATACTGGTTTAGTGGAAGCCCGGTGGCAGGGTGAGGAACTGGTATTGCGCGGATTATCCCAACGAGAACTTTTAAGCCAAAGCAGCGACGCCAGAGTCCCCATGAATGTTGAGTGCTGCGGCAACTGCCTACACCAACGGGGGCAGCGCTGTTGGAATCAGGACTCGCCCCTGTATGGATTTAAGGTGACACCTGAAGGATACTGTCCAGTTTTTGAACCGGCGCATCCGCCTCCAACCCCTTCAGATGACGACCTAGAAAGCCTCGAAGATTGAAAAAGATAAGAAATCAAATCAAAAATTAAAAATGAAGCATCCCCCATTTCTAATTTTTGATTTTGCATTTTTAATTCCTCAGTCTGGATTCGAGTCGGGGAAACGCGGACGAATTTGTTCGGCTTCCGGACAATCGTCAGAGACAAGTGGTTCAGCATTGCCTCTGGGCACTGAAGCCAGCTTTTGTGTCACAGCACCAATGCTTTCGAGGCGAACCATTTCTTCCCAAGAACAAGCTTCATCTTCTTCTTCGGTTTCATAGCGGAGCGTGACTAAATCTCCTTCAATGTCAACGATGCGAGCGCGTTCGATCCAGCGTTGTTGGTCCCGCAAGAAAATACAGACCTCACGACCATCGCAACAGAGTTGATAAATCTTGCGGTGTAGCATGGGTTGCTTCTCCTGAGCAGATAAGTTGTGCAATTCTTCATGGAGCCTGCATACCTTTTTTTAGGTATCCAGCCTCTCTCAAACGTAATCGGGGTTGAATCCTGCCATTCTCCCAGGCTCCTGTCCTTATCTTTACCTATTTTTCCCAAAAGCCTGGAATGTGGGATTTGGGTTGGGTTTCTTAGGGGCGCAAGGCTTTGCATCCCTAAAGCCTGGGAATGCCGATTTTGGATAGGCAAGGAAGCCTCTTGGTCAGCCCCATGCCAATTTTTGGAAAGATGTGGAAATCGAGGGTAGGGACAAGGGTTCAAAGTGAGCGTTCTAGATGATATTGCCGATTTAATTTCAAAGTTTAGCTTGAATCCTGCGGCATTTAAGATAGGGATTGTAGGATACTCCCTCTGGTAGAATGCGCGCACTCCAATCCTCATTCAGGGTTTTTACCACTAAGGGAAACTTGAATCAAGGCAGCTACGAGTATCAATGAGTCTTTTGAGATGAGTAATGGGAAGGCAACTGGTGACAAAAAGCCTTGACTGGCAACCAGTCCAACCTTGTAGCAGTCAATTCAGTCATCCTAACTCTCGCTTTGTTTAGGAAGCGCACCTAGCTGAGATTGGTAGTTCTTATTAATCATTCTAATAATTCTTGGCCCAGGTCGGCAGCGAATAAATAAAAATTCTACTGATATCAAAGTTTTTCTATCGTTTTGGCAGCCGTGCCGCGATCACGATGCCTTGTAGTTATCAAAGAACGGTTTCAGGGCTTGTATCCGAGGCGATATCAGCGCTACGCTCTGCCGTGCTTCTCTTTGAATCTTACCGGCATTCAATGCCTGGTGTAAGGTGTCAAGAGCTTCTAAATCCGCCGATTGGTAGCCTTTCATCACTAACACTTGGCGAATCAGACCTTCAGAAGCGACGCTGAGGCAACCTGTTTGGAAAGCTGACTTTACAAGTGTGCGAATCATGGCGACCTGTTTATCCTTGATTTGCTGAGATATCTATCTTTGAGTATGAAATACTTTCCAAGATTAGGAATTGATGGTAATCCGCCATTTTTTGTGATTTTAGACCGTATTTTTAGGTGATCGAGGTCACAAATGGCAAAACCAAGCGGATGCTTGACAAAAGAAGAGTTTACTGCGGTTGCTTCTCTACTGAGTAAGCTGTCGATTTAATCCTATAGATAGATTGACCGTATAAAACAGCTTAGTGCAGCGACTGTTAAGGATGTGTAAAGTAGATATGGGAATTTCAAGAAATGTTTGTTAAAGTTTGAGACAATCAGCAAATCCTCCATAGAAACGGAAAAAGACGGGTGTACGCGATCGCCACTAAGCAGCAGCTCTACAAAACCTACATCCTCTCAGACCAAGCCGCTCAGTCCCATCTAGAGGTCGTTCCAGAGCGAGGCGGTATCGTTACTAGCCTACGCATCCAAGGACAAGAAATCCTCTACCTAGATGCAGAGCGGTTTGCCAATCCAGACTTGAGCGTTAGAGGCGGGATTCCGATTCTGTTTCCCATCTGCGGCAACTTACCCGAAAGTCAATACACCTATCAAGGTCAGCCCTACACCCTCAAGCAACACGGCTTTGCCCGCGATCTGCCTTGGGAAGTCACCGACCAAGTGACTCAAGACCTAGTGAGCCTTACCCTTGTCCTTAACAGCAACGACCAGACACGTGCCGTTTACCCGTTTGACTTTCAACTCGCCTTCACTTACCGTCTGTTGGGTAACACGTTAGAGATTCGGCAGCGCTACACCAATCACTCAGCCGAGCCGATGCCCTTCTCCACGGGTCTGCATCCTTACTTCTGGACACCCGAAAAAACCGGAATCAAGTTTGGAATTCCCGCCGCCGAATACCAAGATCAGCGCACCCGCCAAACCCATCCCTTCACGGGTGCCTTTGACTTTAACCAAGATGAAATTGATGTCGCCTTTAAGCAGTTGAGCGGTCAAGAAGCCACTGCCTCCGACGCCAGCCGACAGTTGCAGCTCACCCTTAGTTGGGACAACCCTTATTCCACCTTTGTCTTCTGGACGGTCAAAGGCAAAGACTTTTACTGCATGGAGCCTTGGAGTGCCCCTCGCAATGCTCTGAATACCGGAGAGCAGCTACTGCGTCTAGAACCGGGAGGCAGTTTGGAGACATCAGTTCGTTTGACCGTAACTTTTTTATAAAAAAGTTTTTTTCAAAACCCCTTTCCTAATTCCAGTAATCTGTGTTACCGTTGTAAACGTTGTCTAAACAACTGAAGTTTTCGGGTCGCTAACTCAACGGTAGAGTACTCGGCTTTTAACCGAATAGTTCCGGGTTCGAATCCCGGGCGACCCATAAAAAAATACTCAAAAAAATACCTAAAGAAAATTAAGACAAGAAGCGAGAAGCGCTCTGGCAAACGATTAGTTTTCTCATTTCCTAGCTGGAACCAGGGGAATCTACGTTATTGAGAGTACAGCCTTCTAGAGAAAGCATTCCCAGACATAAATTGGAAACGAGAGCAAAACCAAAACCCTGTTAAAAAGCCTAATGCTCTTGCTAAACCTCCACCATCAGGCAATCTTATAAATGCAGTATTGGCTGCTTATCTCGGAATTATCAAGATAATTCCCTAGAGACTGGTAAACTATCTTAAGATTATTGTAATAATTTCGCTGTCCAGAACAAAGTAACTGACGACGAGTCAATAGGAGGACTATTTATGGCGCTCGTACCCATGCGGCTGATGTTGGATCACGCAGCTGAGAATGATTATGGAATCCCAGCTTATAACGTTAACAACATGGAGCAGATCCAGGCCATCATGCAGGCTGCTCATGAGGCAAATAGCCCCGTGATTCTGCAAGCTTCTCGTGGCGCTCGGAACTATGCAGGAGAATATTTCCTACGCCATCTGATTCTGGCGGCAGTTGAAACTTACCCTCATCTCCCAATTGCCATGCACCAGGATCATGGTAATGCCCCAAGCACTTGCTATTCTGCCATGCGCCACGGTTTCACCAGCGTCATGATGGATGGTTCCTTAGAGGCAGATGCGAAGACTCCAGCCAGCTTCGAGTACAACGTGGAAGTCACCCGCAAGGTGGTGGAAGTTGCTCACTCAATTGGCGTCAGCGTAGAAGGCGAACTGGGTTGCTTGGGTTCTCTAGAAACAGGCATGGGTGATAAGGAAGACGGTCACGGTGCCGAAGGAGTTCTCTCTCACGACCAGCTGTTGACCGACCCAGACGAAGCCGTTGCCTTCGTAGAACAAACCGGCGTGGATGCTTTGGCAGTTGCGATTGGCACCAGCCACGGCGCTTACAAGTTCACCCGCAAGCCGACTGGCGAAATTCTGGCTATCAGCCGGATTGAAGAAATTCACAGCCGTCTGCCGAACACCCACCTCGTGATGCACGGTTCCTCCTCTGTGCCCGAAGATTTACTTGCCCTGATTAACCAATACGGCGGTACAATCCCGGAAACCTACGGCGTACCCGTTGAAGAAATTCAGAAAGGCATTAAGAGCGGTGTCCGTAAGGTGAAT
Organism: Trichocoleus sp. ST-U1; assembly: GCF_039961835.1. Lineage (NCBI taxonomy): Bacteria > Bacillati > Cyanobacteriota > Cyanophyceae > Leptolyngbyales > Trichocoleusaceae > Trichocoleus > Trichocoleus sp. ST-U1. The sequence continues at coordinate 5,146 of NZ_JAMPJZ010000092.1, read as the reverse complement.
ATTGACACGGATAACCGTCTGGCGATTACCGCTGCGGTGCGCGAAGCCTTGGCTAGCAATACTAAGGAATTTGACCCCCGCCACTTCCTCAAGCCTTCCATCAAGTATATGCAGAAGGTTTGTAGCGATCGCTATCATCAGTTCGGTGCTGCTGGTCAAGGTACCAAGATTAAGCAGATGACTTTGGATGAGTTTGCTGCTAAGTATGCCAAAGGCGAGTTGAATGCTGTTACCAAGAAGACTGTAACTGTCTAAGAAAAGTTTAGGTTTTGGATAAATCTAGTATCTAAAATTTGAAATTTTTCTTGTCGGGTGGCTTCCAAGCCACCCGTTTTTTTGTGTGTAAGAAGAGTTTTTTGGCAAACTTTCAGGAACAGGGAATAGCTGCTTTGTATAAATGCATAGCGTTGCTTTTTAAGAGTTTGTCAATCTTATGGCTAACAATAAATTTAAGCCTTCTCCCGATTTAGGTAAGCCCGCCAGACGGGATGGTAGTGCCCCTAAAGTCACTGGCAATCCAAAGAGTACTCCTCCCAAGCGCAAGAATACTGGTAAGTAAGGTGCCCGATGCGGCTTGTTTGCCGTTCGGTAATACCAGCGGTTGGCGCAATGTCTAACAAGAGGGCTTCTTTTATACATTTCTGGATTTTAGATTTGGGATTTTTGATTAGAAAACCAAAGCTAAAACAAGATTGAAAGATTTAGAATCTTTCAATCTGAAAAATGGTATTAGTTTGCGCCATCGCCGGTCTATTTTTTTCCCAAAAGGCTCAGATAAAAACCCGATGTTGCAGGGAGGGCATTTGGCGGCGGATTTGTTCTAGGCGAGAGGGGTTAATTTCTGCGATCGCGACTCCCGGCGTATCTCCGGCATCCGCTAAAATAACGCCCCAAGGGTCAATAATCATCGCGTGTCCGTGAGTGTGACGCAGGGCGTAATGCTGCCCAGTCTGAGCCGGTGCTATCACATAGCAGGTGTTTTCGATCGCTCTGGCTTGTAGTAAGATTTGCCAGTGATCTTTGCCAGTGTAGGCGGTGAAAGCAGCGGGGACAAATAAAATGTCGGCTCCCATCTGCGCCAAGTGCCGGTAAAGTTCTGGGAATCGGACATCGTAGCACACCGAGAGTCCTAAACTGCCCAAGTGCTTGGAGGGATAAACGGGTGGTAGCCGCATCCCAGCCATGACAGTGCTAGATTCTCGATAGGTATTGCCGTCGGGCAAATTGACATCAAATAAATGTACTTTTTGGTAGCAGGCGAGTTCTTCCCCTGAAGGATCGATGAGCAAAGCGGTGTTGTAGACTTTGTTGGTGTCAACGGGAACTGGAAACCCGCCACCCAAGATGGTGACTTGGAAGCGCTGAGCCATTGTTCTGAGGAATTTTTCGCTCTGGGTAGCGATCGCCTCCGATTGGGCTATCTTCTGCTTTTCTTCTCCTAAAAATGAGAAGTTTTCTGGCAAGCCTACTAACTCAGCACCCTGACGCACAGCAAGCTCGATGAGTTCTTCTGCCTGAACCAGATTTTTTTCCACATCTGGCAGGCTTGTCATTTGTATGGCGGCGGCGAGATAGGGCTTCATTATCACTCTCGTAATTTCATCTAAATCAGTCTAAATGCTGGTGAAGCTGAGAACATCAGAATATATATTATTCCTTTGTTGTGTGTCTAGGCATTGATGAAGGGTTGGTTCGAGCAATCCTGTGGATTATACCGAAGGTACTTATTTAGAGAGATATTTACTCAGCTAAGTAGGAATGCGGACACAAATCATCCGGATGCGCGTCTTCAGTGACAAAGATGCTGTTTTGAAATCATCGTGTGTTCTGGTAGCAATGGCAATGAGTCTGATTAGTAAAATTGTGCAACAAGCTTTGGTAACGGGCTATCTAACGGTTGAAGCCGAAGAGCAGCTACGTCAGCTTTTAAAAACCAAGTATGACTTTGATGACTTTATGGCTTTCATTACCTTACAAAAAGAGGCGATGGAAGGTCGGGTTCGTCAAGAGTCTCGTGAATTGCTGCATTCTAGCCGTGTTTCTGCCTTAGTTTAAACGGGGGCGATCGCTTATTTTGCATTAGCAGAGCGCCACGCGGACGCGCTATCGCAACACTTGCGCGTTTGTCACCGCAGCTTAAAGAAAGTATTCACTGGATCTAGGCACTTCAGGAAGAGGGAAAAACCGGGCGATCGCTTTCTCAGATGAGGTTGAGCGATCGCTCTCTCACTGTATTGAGGTTTAAATTATAACAATGAATATTATTGGTTGACACTAAGACAACTCTATGAGTGAGTTGGAGTCTTCTGCTGGCACGGGACAGCTGACTCGTTTTAGATCAACCTTCGGAATGGCGAAACGGCAAGGCATCCACGTTACGGTTAGAGGAAATATTTTCTAAGGGTCAACTGTGGAGCTGGATATCTCTGTTCTGGTTAAAACTTTTGTAGCTGTGTTTGTCTTGGCAGATGCGTTGGGCAATGCACCGATCTTTTTAGTCCTGACGAAGGGCATGGAACCGGAGCAAAGAGACAATGTAGTGAATCGGGCAAGTATTGTAGCGACAGGGGTGCTGCTGATATTCGCTTTTGGGGGTAAAGCAGTTCTAAATTACTTAGAAATCAGTATGGGGTCTTTGCGGGTTGCTGGGGGACTGCTTTTACTCTTAGTTGCCCTACAAATGCTACGTGGAGAACTAGATACACCGATTGTCGAGCAGCAGCGCGATATCGCGATTACTCCGATGGCATTGCCTCTGTTAGCTGGGCCAGGAACGCTAACGACGGTGATGCTGTTGATGTCTGAATCTCCAAATGCTCATCTCAGCGTGGTGGTTGGGATTGTCTCTGCGATGCTGGTGACATGGTTGATTGTGCGTCTGGCAAACCGGATCGACCACTTGCTCGGTGCAGAAGGTGCGGTGATTATTACTCAACTTTTAGGCTTTCTGTTAGCAGCGCTGGCAATCGAAATCGGCAGTGCTGGGATTCGGGAACTGTTTCTAACTTAAAATGCGATCGCGTTTTTTACGAACCGCCAAGACGCAGAGGGCGCGAAGGAAGAGGGGAGAGAGGGCGATCGCGTTTGGTGAGATAAGGTAGGCGATCGCATCGCTTTTCCACCATGAAAAATAAGGGTGATGATAACTTTACTCCAACCCTAGCCGTTGCTTTAAAGCTTCTGGCACATTCTCGGCTGTTTCCAAATTCTGAACATTCTCCCATTTTGTATATTTATCCCAAGAAATATCGTCGAGGTCTGCGCTGATGAGGTCTGCACGGCTGAGGTTTGTGCCGTTGAGGTCTGCTTCGTTGAGGTGTGCGTCGTCGAGGTTTGCACCGCTGAGGTTTGCACCGCTAAGGTTTGCGCCGTAGAGGTCTGCGCCGCTGAGGTCTGCGCCGCTGAGGTCTGCGCCGCTGAGGTCTGCGTCGATGAGGTCTGCGCCGTAGAGGTTTGCGCCGCTGAGGTTTGCACCGCTGAGGTTTGCACCGCTGAGGTTTGCACCGCTGAGGTTTGCACCGCTGAGGTTTGCGCCGTTGAGGTTTGCGCGGCTGAGGAATTTACCAACTGTCCCTAAAAATCCTCCAATACCAATACATTGGCTGTAACCAATAATGCGAAGCAGTCGATATACATCAAAACTATCAGTATCTTTTTCGCCACAAAGGTAGAAAGTAATTTTGTCTTTTAAGTCGTCTTTTAACTGAGCATAACGGTTCAGCTCTAGCAGCAAAATCATTACATTCAGTCCTGCATAGATATCCACCTGTCGTAGTCCCAGCCGCTCATTTTCTGGCGCTTGCTCCCTCATTTGCAACATCTTCTTCTGCGGCTGATTCTCTGGAGTGGCATCAAGAAATTCGCCATCGCACCAGCGCAGATAAAAATTCTCCAATCGTTTAAATAATTTTACGGGCTGAAACTCCGTACTGGCAGCTAATAAAACCATTAAATATTCCACAATTTCTGGAGTCAGTCCACCGTAGCCAAATAAATCGTAGATTTCCCGATCCATTTGGTCAGTGGAGATATAAAACTCCTGCCGCTTAATTCCCGGTCGAGTCCAATCTTCTATACTTTCTTTGAGCCGTTCCGCACACAAAAATTCCCCAAAACTCTTGTGGGCAAACTCCACCGAACCGCCCTTATCGTCCGTCGCAGGCTGGAGATAAAAAGCCGCCAAAGCATTTTTCAGCGCATCCTCGCCGTGTCGTTCCCTAGCTTGCTGAATCAACTCGATTGCACTATCATCGCCCTTCAAGCGTGCCTCGATTGTTTTCACCGAGGCACATTCACCGCCCGACTGGACGACGCACAGCCCTGCCTCTGCCAATATCCGTCGCAGTCCTTCGGTTTCCTGTCCGGTTAGTTTTCTGTTTAGCCATTCTGGACGTTGTTCCGTCAGTACCCACTCTAAAGATTGCTCGTAAATCAGAATTTTTGCCCCGACACCGCTAGCACCCTCAAACATTTCCACCGTCAATTTGCCATCTCGGTGCATCGCCGCCAATAGATATAGCAATAGCGGTTCTTTTGCTAATTCCCGCACCCGATCTGGACAGCGTTTATCTTGCAAAAATTGCTGAAATGCGGAAGTTTTATGCCCTCCAACTTGAGTTTCCCATTTAGTAAACCACTGCTGCTGGAGTTCGTCATCCATCAGCAGCAGTTCCACTCGTTTCAAGTTGGGAGGCATTCTCCCTTCGATACCTTGTAGTGCTAAAGGTCTGCCTGTAATAATAACCCGATGCCCTTTTTCAGAATTTCGCTTGCAGCTACCTTGAAAATCCTCTACTTGCCAGAGAAAATCCTTTAATTCCTGGCTAGTTCCTCTCTCCATCACTAATTCGTCAAATCCATCTAGCAAAAACAAAAATCGGGTATTTCTATCGGTTAACCAGCCATCATCGTTTGTGGAAAAATCACAACCGATTGCTGCTTGCAAAGTTTTTTCAAAACTCTTTTCAAATGTCCTGATAAGTGCTTAAGCAAAATTAATTACATATTCGGTTCCGACTTTTTTTAGCACATTTTTGACATACTTTACTAAACTTTTCCAGTCCCGATAAGCCTCTATCTCTATCCATTCATATTTCATAAACTTCCATAAGATTTCAATTAAGTTGAGTTCGGGTGAATAAGGGGG
>NZ_JAMPJZ010000091.1:0-19430 GCF_039961835.1 Trichocoleus sp. ST-U1 | reverse complement strand
GAACTCAACTTAATTGAAATCTTATGGAAGTTTATGAAATATGAATGGATAGAGATAGAGGCTTATCGGGACTGGAAAAGTTTAGTAAAGTATGTCAAAAATGTGCTAAAAAAAGTCGGAACCGAATATGTAATTAATTTTGCTTAAGCACTTATACAGGAGAGATGTCCGCTCCACAAAAAGCTTTATCATAGACGCAATCTGCCGATTTTCTGTCTATGAGCTATTGCCTGAATTCAGGTTGCAACAAGCCTCAAAACCCTGTTGGCACAAACTTTTGTACAAGTTGCGGAACGAAGTTACTGCTCAAGGATCGATACCGCGCGATCGCGCCCATTGGCGAGGGTGGATTTGGTAGAACTTTCTTGGCTGAAGATGCAGATAGGCTAAAAGCTGCTTGTGTAATTAAGCAATTTTTGCCAGTGCCCGAAATTCAAGGCAATTCAGCGGCGATGCAGAAGGCAACCCAGCTATTTGAGCAAGAAGCGAGGCAGCTACTGCAACTGGGAGAACAACATCCACAAATTCCTAGTTTATTTGCCTATTTCGAGCAAGATAAACGCCTGTATCTGGTGCAGCAATATATCGAAGGGCAGGAATTAGGTCAAAACTTGGAACGGCAGCAAGCATTCACAGAAGAGCAAATTCGAGATTTATTAAATGATTTATTGCCGGTGCTGCAATTTGTCCACGAACATCAGGTGATTCACCGGGATATCAAGCCGACGAATATTATTAAACGTAAAAGAGATGGCAAATTCGTCCTAATTGATTTTGGCATTTCTAAAAAATTAACAGTCGGCACTGGTTTAACTAAAACAGGCACAAAAGCTGGCACAGAAGGCTACGCACCCATCGAGCAATTTCGCAGCGGTAAAGCTTATCCAGCCAGCGACTTATACAGTTTAGGCGTTACCTGCATTCATCTGCTGACAGCAACCAAACTTGATGAACTTTACGATCCATTAGAGGGCTGCTGGCTATGGAAAGAACATCTGAGGGAAAAGGGGAAAAATGTCAGCAGCCAACTGAGTCAAGTTTTGGATAAGTTACTGAAAGATTATGTGAAAGAACGCTATCAATCAGCAGATGAAGTGTTGAAAGACTTGAATGCTGTACCTACCCCACCACCGCCAAAACCACAAGCAACGACACCTGCACCACCACCGCTCAAGCCCCAGAATTGGAGATGTATCCGCACTTTCATAGGGCATTCAAGCTGGGTTCGTTCTATCGCTATCAGTCCGAATGGGCAGACTCTTGCCAGTGGCAGCAATGACAAAACCATTAAGCTGTGGCAGGTGGACAGTGGCAAGCTGATTCACACCCTCACCGGGCATTCAAGCTGGGTTCGTTCTATAGCTATAGCTATCAGTCCAGATGGGCAGACTCTTGCCAGTAGCAGTCAGGACTACAGCATCAAGCTGTGGCAGGTGGACAGTGGCAAGCTGATTCGCACTTTCACGGGGCATTTAAGCCGGGTTTATTCGGTTGCTTTTAGTCCAGATGGGCAGACTTTAGCCACTGGTAGTGAAGGCCACACCATCAAACTTTGGTCGATGGACAGTGGTAAGCTGATTCACACTCTCACTGAGCATTCAAATTCGGTTTATTCGGTTGCTTTTAGTCCGGATGGGCAGACTCTTGTCAGTGGCAGCGACGACAAGACTATCAAGATTTGGCGGCGCGATTAACTGGACGAGAACTGTTGCAAAGCGCGATTAGCTGGGTAAGAACTGATGTAAAGCGTGATTAGCCGGGTGAGAACTGATCCAAAGCGCGATCGCTTCTAGTCCATTCTTTGGGCATTAGATAAAATTGAGCTGCAACGTGAAGGCGAGATACTCGACTTTTTAAAAAAGTCGGGTATCTGAAACGCTACCAATCATAGAAAAACAAAATTTTCTAATTTTTACCAAGAACCACCTGTATATTTTTCAACAATTCCTCTGACGTGTAGGGCTTTGGTAAAAATGTTTTGACGTTATTACCAGCGATTTCAGTTATCTGGTAATTAGATGTAAGGCCGCTAACTGCAATAATCTTGACCTGTGGATTGATTTTTTGCAAAGCCCGGATAGTCGTTATACCATCCATAGCTGGCATCATCATATCGACTAATACAGCGTTAATATCTTGCTTGTGTTCTGCATATAGCACCAATGCCTCCACTCCATCAGTAGCGGTTAAAACCTTGTAATTATAGGTTTCTAGAGAAATTTTCGTAAGCTCTCGAATTGAATATTCATCATCAACAACGAGAATTAATTCTCCTTGTCCTCTAGGCAATTCATGAGGCAAGCTTTTCGTCTCATCTGGTATCGTTGCCTGCGTTACGGGTAAGTAAATATAAAACTGCGTTCCTTGCCCCACTTCGCTAAGTACCTGCACAAATCCACCGTGACTTTTAACGATACCCATCACCGTTGAAAGACCTAACCCAGTACCTTGTCCTATCTCTTTTGTGGTGAAAAATGGCTCAAAGATTCTATCTATTATTTCCCTTGAGATTCCCATCCCTGTATCGGATACAGTAATGACAACGTAAGGGCCAACCTTAGCATCAAGATTCATCCGGGCATAGTGTTCTTCAACCCACAAATTCCTGGCACAAAGCTCTAAAGTTCCCCCGTTTGGCATCGAATCCCTAGCATTTACACAGAGATTCATCAATACTTGGTGCAGCTGAGTTGCATCCCCAGAAATAGTCCAAAGATCGAGCATCGGGATATCGGTGCGGATTTCAATCGCTCTAGAAAATGTCTGTTTAACAATCTGCTCAATTTCTTTAATAATGTGCCTTACTTGCAAGGTGGTTCGCTTCCCTTCGACTCCTCGCACAAATGACAGCACTTGTTTAACGAGATCGGCACTTCGTTGAGTATTGGTTTCTAGTGTTTTTAGGATTCGCCGGCTCTGCTCATCCTGAAGTTTGTGTTCCAAGATTTGAACAGACATTAATACAGGTGCTAGGGCATTGTTGAGATCGTGGGCAATCCCGCTTGCCAGAGTGCCGATACTCTCCATGCGCTGTGCCCGAAGAAACTGGGCTTCGAGTTGTTTCCTCTCTGTAATATCGGTATTAACAGTTAAGATAAATTTGGGTTGTTCTTCTTCATCCCGAACGAGAGTCCAGCGACTTGCAACGATAATATTTTTCCCGTCTTTTGTGACTTGATGCAATTCACCCTGCCACTCGTTTTCTTGGGCAAGAATATTCTGATTTTTTTGGAGTTGTGGTGAAATTTCCTTGTATAAAAGTTGATTAGCATTCTTACCAAAAACTTCTTCTGTCTTCCATCCGTACAAACGTTCAGCCCCTTTGTTCCAAAATAGGATTTGGTTGTTCAGGTCTCGGACGAGAATTGCATCGGTTGTAATATCAAGCAAAGCCGCTTGTTCTTGGATTTTCCGATCTGCCTGTTTGCGCTCGGTGATGTCAAGGACAAAACCGACAACGTTTGGTTGAGATGGTTCCATCAGCGCTGCACCAATCATCACTGGAACGCGACGACCATCTTTGGAAATAAATTCTTTCTCGTAGGGAGTACAATTGCCAGAACTGAGGAATTGTGCGATCGCGTCTTCGTCTAAATGGCGATATTCGGGCGGAGTAATTTCATCCCAACGCAAACCTCCCGTTGGCAGTTCCTCCCGCTCATATCCCACCATCTGTAGAAAGGCATCATTCGCTTCGGTAATATTGCCCCGAAAATCTGCGAAAATAATCCCAATAATATTCGATTCCACCAAGCATCTAAATCGAGCTTCGCTTTCCTGAAGCGCTATAAATGCTTGCTCTCGTTCTGCTTCTGCTTGTTTGCGTTCGCATATCTCCTGTTCTAAACGTACATTTTGATCTATCAGTTTTTTGGTCAAGCAACGCAGGCGCAGGTGGATACTGACACGGGCTAAAACTTCTTCATGCTGGAGCGGTTTAGTAATATAATCTACCGCCCCAAGATTCAACCCTTTGACCTTATCCACTGTCTCACTCAGAGCGGTCATAAAAATTACGGGAATATCTTGAGTTACTTGATTCGCTTTTAGGCGGCGGCAAGTTTCAAATCCATCTATTCCGGGCATGAGTACATCTAATAAAATTAGGTCGGGTGAAGCATATTCAGCGCTTTCAATTGCACTTTCGCCATCTTCAGCCACTAAAACTTGGAAGCCGGAATGAGCCAGGAAATCGAACAGCATTCCCAAATTGGTAGGAGTGTCATCAACGATTAAGATAACTCCTTTTTCAACCGTATCAACACTCATTCATACCTCTTAAATTCTGTAATGAACTATAAGACTTGTTTCTCTTTAAAACCTTACCGAATTGACAAAATGGGTAGTATACGGAATCAACTGCCGATCCAACCCCTCAAGGTAAGCGATCGCTCTACGACGCCTCTAAAATCGTCTTTCCTTGCCTAGATCGAGCAAGTCTGCGATTTCCTTGGCAGGCGGAGGGTACTCTTGACTTTGAATGCGCCACTCATCAGTTGAACTAATTGACAGCGAATTGCCAATTTTAATCCCGTTCCTTTTGCATCCGGTGCAATACCAATTCCTCTATCTTCCACCTGAAACTGGGTTCTCTCCGTTTGGTAGCCCACTTTGAAAGTTATAACGCCAATTTCTGTAAACTTGACTGCATTGCGAAGTAAGTTAATTAAAACTTGCCGCAATTAGATCGCCTCGCGTCTGAAGATGGGTTTATAAACTTCCTTTAATCAAGAGGATTTACCAATTCCTAACCGCATTTTTAAAGGGTTCCTTTTTTTGCCCTTGATCTGGACTGCAAGCAATCCACCTTTGTATAGATTTTAAGATATTTTTCCTTATTTAAAATTACACCAAATCGTCAAGAAGCGTAACGAATTTATAAATTTTTTAGCTTTTGATAACCGAAACTTTTGTTTGTATTTTTAGTATTAAAAATTTATTAAATTTTCAATGTTTATTGCAAACGTCATATAAGAAACAGTTTTAAATGATTCAACCAACCCAATTGGATAGACAAATGTGGCGGTTTTCTTTCTCCTCAGAGATAACGCCTCGCTGGATAATAAGCTTAGGAGGCGAAAAACGTCATGAAACTCACAATACTGGTTGCCGCCGCTTTATCGGTGCCGCTATCGCTGGCGACGCCCGTACAAGCGGCAAATATGGGGCACGTCAAACGATTGCTGGAAACGAAAGAATGCGTAGGGTGCGACCTTTCCGGTGCTGATTTAAGCGGTGCCGACTTGAGAGAAGCGAACCTGCAACGGGCTAACTTAAGGAAAGCCAACCTAACCGGAGCCAATCTGGCTGGTGCTAACTTATACGTAGCGGACTTAGATCGCGCCCAGCTCAGAAACGCTAACTTACAAAATGCCATCCTAAGATTTACGCGCTTAACGGATGCCAACTTAGAAGGTGCTGACCTGCAAAAAGCGACTTTGAGATTTGCAAACTTGACAGGTGCCAAGCTGAAAAATGCCAACTTGCTTGGGGCTGACTTAAACAGTGCTAATTTATACCAGACAGATATCCGATGAAGGATTCTGCCTGGTATCGTTATCCCCGATAATTTAGGTGCATTTAGAACTAAACGCGATCGCCTCTTTTAACTGCCGCACATCACCTGGCGCATAGTTCGCATATTCACAGGCAATTCTAGTTGCATTGCCTGTTCGATGAAAATTGACGGCACCGGGATATTGGGCGTTGCTTTTACTGTATAGGTGAGCAAAGTGCCATTCTCGTAATCTTGCAAACTTAAGTCAGCACAGAAATCGGTAAAAGTACCTTTTTCCAAGCGAAAATGAATTTCCTGCTGCACGATCTCAGACACACTCAGATAAGCCTCAACCTGAAGACTGAGAAACAGGAAAGTTTTCGTGGCAACTTGGTAAACACTCTTGGAACTCGTCCCTTCCGGTAAGCCAACAGGCGAGGAGACGTTGGAGTGCAGTACCTCAGAGTGAGTAACATCTGGGAAATATTGCACCCAACGGGGATAGTCTGTCACTTGTTGCCAAACGAGCGATCGCTCGTTTGGCAAATACATTTGGGCAGTAACAGCACCCCCCCAAGTAGAACGCAATTGCGTTTCTATCAAAATCTCACCTTGCAAAAGCGCCGTTGAGTATCTCTTGCTCAGCGACAAGTCTGAGGCGGCATCCATCGAGTCCGACGGAAAAAGTATACTCATACTGACTCAGCTACTCCTCAATCAATAGTAATTCGATGTCAAGCTAACACAGGTTGTCTCGGACGTGGAAGGCAAGGTATGTTGGCTAATCTCCTAATTTGATCCTACATCGCTGTTTCAGCAACTCAGTATGTAACAATGATGACCATAATTCCTCAAGCATGTCAGGAGCCAAGGAACGTGAGTTGCTCTCCCAACCCAGGCACCGCAATTTTGTTGTATCGCTGGCATTGCTTTAGTGATTACAGCGATTATCGGGGTGCTGAAAGGATCGGGCGTTCTGAAGCAGCTTCCTGACTACGTCATCTGGGCGTTAGTTCTCTTTACCTTGGTTGCTGGTATCCTCGGCGGCATTCGCAGCTTGGGCGGACGTAGCCGATGGCAATATTCTGTTTTAACCATTTATTTGGTCGAGTCTGTGAGCCAAACTCCTAACCCTGAAACCCTGATTTCTTCTATTTTTGCCAGTGTTGTAGGGCTGACAATTGCGGTGTATCTGTTGCGAGGATTTGGAATTCTCACGTTCATCCCTGGCGGCGTTATCTGGATATTAATTTTGCTTTCAATTGCGAGTGGGATTACTTACGGCGTTCAGCGCACTCGCCGATAATTGCTTTCTTTTTCAAAGTTTGTTAAGTCATTTAGTATCTTTAAATACATTTAATATCAACCTTCGGGGCGATTCGCTGGAATTGTTATGTTCGCTATTCTCCAAGAGAAATTAACAAAAATTAAAAAACAAATTTCAGGAGAAGTGAATGACCGCGACAAACCCAACTACACAGCCAAGTGTTTCCACAGTAGAACGCAGTATCTCAGCCGTTTTCAAAGAACGCGAACAAATTGAGAAAGTGATTCACCGCTTGCTCGATCGGGGGATTTCCCGCGACGATATTTCAGTAATCGGCAAAAACTTTCATTCCGAAACTCGCATTGCTGGATTCATCACCAAAAAAGATGTGATTTTAGGCGGGCTGAGAAGCGGCGGCATCTTTGGTTCCTTGTTTGGTTCAGCCCTTGGCTTGCTGACTGGTGTGGGAGTGCTGTTCATTCCTTTTGTAGGTTCAGTCGTCGCGGCAGGACCCATTGGTGCGGCGTTACTGGGTGCAGCGAGTGGTGCTTTAGCGGGTGCAGCGGGCGCTGGTTTAGTTTCTGCTTTGGTCGCTTTGGGAATGCCAGAAGACAAAGCTGCCATTTATCAAACTCGCGTCGAAGCTGGAGATTTTCTGGTAGTTGTAGAAGTCTCTGCCAATCAATCCGGTGAAATTCAGCTGCTGCTAGAAAGTGCTGGTGGCGAAGAAGTGCATACCAGCGAAACCACATTACCCCGCAAACGCGCTGGGAAACTGGAAAGTCCTAGCGATTTGTCCCCGGAAGTTCGTTCTCACCTCTCAGAGGATGCTCAAAGGACATTTATCGCCAATTACAACAAAGCGCTAGAAGACTCTGGCGATGAATCCAAAGCTGACCATCATGCTTGGGATGTTGTTTCTGATCAATTTGAACAAGATGAACACGGCTTTTGGTCGAAGGCTAAAGCAAAGCTGTAGCAACTGGGCGGTTGAAAATGCGTCTACAAGAGAATTAACCTGCTGGCGTGGGTTTCAAAACTTTTGATTCGGCTTAAGGCAAGTGCGATTCAGCGATAGTCCTTGGCTCAAAACTTAAGTTTCTCGAAGATGAACAATGGGTTCTGCAAAAGCCGATGTAATTTCGATTACGTCGGCTTTTAGTATTATGTATAGGCAAATGTTGAGGAGCGATAATGAAGAAGTATATATGTACAGTTTGCAACTACATCTACGATCAACAACAAGGCGACCCAGATAGCGGTATCCAACCGGGTACGGCATTTGAAGATATCCCGGAAGACTGGGTATGTCCTACGTGTGGAGCCACAAAAGGGGATTTTGAACCATACGACGGGTAGGGAGATGATATCGCATCTGTACGGAAAATATTCCGTAAAATCGGCAATAGCTTGATTGTGCAACCTTTAAAAGTAGTAGTGATTGGCGGTGGGGCAGCGGGGTTTTTTGGTGCAATTACCTGTGCCGAAACTTATCCCCAGGCGCAAGTAATTTTGTTAGAAGCAGGACGACAACCCTTATCTAAAGTTCGGATTTCTGGCGGCGGGCGATGCAATGTTACTCATGCTTGCTTTGACCCGGCTGGTTTAGTGCAATATTACCCCAGAGGCGGGAAAGCACTTCGGGGGGCTTTTAGTCGTTTCCAAGCTAAAGATACAGTCGTTTGGTTTAGCGATCGCGGCGTCCAATTGAAAACTGAACCGGATGGACGGATGTTTCCAATTACAGATAGTTCCGAAACTATTGTGGATTGTCTGTTTGAGGCAGCAAGGGCATCTGGAGTGCAGATTCGCAGGGGAACACCTGTTGATAAGATTTTCCGGCAAGTGACTTCATTGAATCAACCACTCGACACCGGCTTTGAGATCCAGTTGAAGTCAGGAGAGATCTTCAAGTGCGATCGCATTCTCCTCGCTACCGGCAGCAATCCCCAAGGCTACCGCTGGGCAAAAACTTTAGGACACACGATTGAACCACCCGTTCCCTCTCTATTCACCTTTACGATTTCCGACACCCGGTTGCAAGATTTAGCCGGAGTCAGCGTGGAAAGTGCGCGTCTGCGTTTGGGTGTCGGTAAAACTCAGTTAGAACAAATCGGACCATTACTGATTACCCACTGGGGTTTGAGTGGCCCTGCTGCCTTGAAACTGTCGGCTTGGGCAGCTAGAATGCTGCACGATTGCAATTATCGAACAACGTTGCAAATTAATTGGCTACCCCAGTACAACCCGGAAAAGCTGCGGGAAATGCTTTTGGCGGTCAAGTCCCAATTGCCCCAACGCGCCATTTCTACCAGTTGTCCGCTGCCCTTACCTCGACGCCTCTGGCAGAGTTTAATTGCTGCTGTGGGGATTAGTGGGGAACAGCGTTGGGCGGAATTATCTAATAAAGTTCTCAATCAGCTAATTCAAGAACTTTCCGAGGGTAAGTACCAAATTCAGGGGAAGGGTGTCTTTAAGGAAGAATTCGTTACCTGTGGCGGCGTCAACTTAAAGGAAGTGAACTTTAAGACAATGGAAAGCCGCATCTGTCCGGGACTTTACTTTGCCGGAGAAATCCTCGATATTGACGGCGTCACGGGTGGCTTTAACTTTCAGAGTGCCTGGACGACTGCTTACTTAGCGGGTCAGGCAATGGGCAACGAAGAAATTAAAAATTAAAAATTAAAAATTAAAAACCCAAAAATTTAATTTTTAATTGTGTCTTGGCGGTGCGAATACTTGATGAATCTCTTGTATAGCTGCCAATTCATTTACAGTTGTCCATGAATATGCCGATGAAATTTCACGAAATTGTCGAAAAACTGGGTACTACTGCCGCCTGCAATAGTTTGACCTCAAATACAGATTGCAACCCGGAAATTACGGGAGTAGCACCCGTCGATGAGGCTGCCATTGGCACACTCAGCTACATAGAGGGCGCGAAATTTGCGGCTTTTGTGGGAAAAACCTTTGCCAGTGCCTTAATTTTACCGCCGGATGAAAAGTTACAAGCACAAGCATCTGAGCGGCGAATTGCCTGGATTGCGGTATCCGATCCGCGATTAATGTTTGCCGCCGCGATCGCGCTTTTCTATAAACCCTTCCGTCCAGGGCCAGCAATCCATCCCACAGCAGTCATTCATCCCGACGCCAAAATTGGTCAAGATGTTTACATCGGCGCTCATGCAGTCCTTGAGGCGGGTACAGAGATTGGAAATGCTGTCATCATTCACCCGAATGTAGTCATTTACCCAGACGTGCAGATAGGCGATCGCACGGTATTACACGCTAATTGTTCCATTCACGAACGCACCCGCATCGGCGCAGATTGCGTCATTCATAGCGGTGCTGTCCTCGGTGCGGAAGGCTTTGGGTTTGTCCCCACTCCGACTGGCTGGTTCAAAATGGAGCAGTCTGGCTACACTGTTCTGGAAGATGGCGTCGAAGTGGGTTGCAATAGCACCATTGACCGCCCCGCTGTGGGGGAAACCCGCGTCGCCCACAACACCAAAATTGATAACTTGGTGCATATCGGTCACGGCTGTAAGGTAGGCTCCAACTGCGCCTTAGCCGGACAGGTAGGGATGGCAGGCGGCGTTACTGTCGGCAATCGCGTGCTATTAGCCGGACAGGTAGGGATTGCGAATCAAGCGCATATTGGAGATGGCGCGATCGCTACTGCCAAAGCAGGCATCCACAATGATATTGAACCTGGTGCCATTGTTACTGGCGTCCCAGCGATTCCCCACAAAGTATTCCTAAAAGCAGCAGCCATCTACCATCGTCTCCCGGAGATGTATCAAACTCTCAGGCAGCTACAACGACACCTAGGAGACAAGAAATAAAATTTACAGAAATGTATATACGGCTAAAGCCGTATATATTCATCTCCTGTAAAAGGCTTTTTCTATCTCTTGAGTGATAACAAACACAAGCAGGAGTTTCCAGCTATAGAGGGATTTGGATTCTCTTGATACTCGTATAAATTAAGAGTAACAAAAGAGGAGATTCACCCATGAAAAATTCAAACTTGTCTAAACTAATGAGTGCTGGTGTTCTTGCAGCTAGCGTCGCTCTGGTTCCCATGACCCTACCTGCTTCTGCCCAGACTGATACGACTACATCTCCCGGTACCACCAATACAGCTCCTAGCCAAGGCGTAGACAATACAAATACAAATACTGAAGGCGATCGCGGTTTTGATTGGGGTTGGTTAGGATTGTTGGGCTTAGCTGGTTTGGCAGGTCTTGCAGGTCGTAAGAATCACGAAACGACCGCTTACCGCGATCCCAACGAAGTCGGTTCCTCTACTTATCGCCGCTAAAGCTGATTAACAGCTTGTTCATAGACATTTATTGTCTGTCCGTCACTTTTAAAACCAATTTGCTGGATGTCGTCCTGTTGGAAATCCATCGATTGGAAACATAAGAACAGGAGATTTAAACATGAAAAATTCAAACTTGTCCAAATTGGTGAGTGCTGGTGTTCTTGCAGCTAGCGTCGCTTTGGTTCCCATGACCCTACCTGCTTCCGCCCAGACCGATAGTTCAGCTCCCGGTACCACCAATACAGCTCCCGACACCACCACCACTGCTCCGAGTCAAGGCGTAAACAACGCCGATTATGAAGGCGATCGCGATTCTAATTGGGGTTGGTTAGGACTGCTGGGTTTAGCTGGTTTAGCTGGTTTAGCTGGTCGTAAACACGACGACCGTGTAGCTTACCGCGACCCAAATGAAGCCACTTCTTCTACTTATCGTCGGTAAAGTACAACACAAGTTTCGCCGTAGTTACGTAACATTGACAACTACGTTTTAGAAACAACTTTAATAATTCCTGGTGGAGACGAATATCCATCAGGAATTTTGTTATTTATGCTTTTTGCTAATATAGCAATCCTCTTGAATGTGCATGAGCTTATCGGGAATACTGACAAGAACTTATTGCCGATTACCGATGATCAGCTTGCACAAACGATGTTGATTTTCACGGCTTTGCTGAGTCATTAGCCGCTTTAGGATGCTGCCTGCAATTCATTTAGACGTACCAAAACCTCGCTACTGTGAATTGCAGGATTGATCCCTGTAAATGTCTCGCGTAGCACTCCCTGTGCATCGACAATGAAGGTGTGGCGCATCGAGACAAATCCAATCCAAGAACCGTAAGCTTTGCTCACCTTGCCATCTGTATCAGCCAGCAGTGGAAACTTCAGCTTTTCGGAATCGCAGAACTTGGCATGAGAATCAACAGAATCAGCACTGACGCCAATAATTTGAGTATTTTTATCCAGGTATTTCGGCAAGTCTTGCTGAAATCTGCGGGCTTCTAGAGTGCAACCAGAGGTGAAGTCTTGGGGATAAAAGTAGAGAACCACCCATTGACCCCGGTAATCGGAGAGGGAGACTTCGCCATCGCCGGTATTCGTTGGCAGGGTAAACTCTGGAGCCGATTGATTTACCGTGGGCAGCTTGCCGCCAAGTGCAGCCGCTGATGGTGTAATGCTCAACCAGGTGATGAGGGCGAAAAAACTTGCCAATAGAGTATTGAGGAAGATGCGACGGGAATTCATGATGAAAAGCGAAAACTGAACTTAACATAAGTTTACAGTTTTAATTCGCTCTCCACTTTTATCTGATATGACTATTCCTGGTTAATGGGGGTCGCAGTCTGTCAGGCTAGCCCAGAAGGGTTCATTGAACGGAGAGGTAAGGGTTAAGCGTGTTTGGAATCAAACCATCAAAATTTTAATCAAGTAGAGGCGCAAAACTTTGCGCCTCTACTGCGAACTCAGGAAATGACTGTATTAGTCTTTTTGGAGTTCTTTTTTAGATTTGTAGTAGACCTTCGCCCCTGTATCCGTTACAAAATGGCAAGAAGGGTTAGAGCGTAGGAAGGCTTGGAAAACTGACCGCTCGGATTTTCGGTAGTAATTGCCCAAAATAGGTTTAATCGCCTCAGTTGCTGTCTTCAGGTGGTAGTGAGGAATGCTGAGGAATATGTGATGAGCTACATGGGTGCCAATATTATGGTGAATATTATTGATAAACCCATAGTCGTGGTCAATCGTAGATAAGGCACCCTTGAGAAAATACCAGTCTTTCCCACGATACCAAGGAATATCCGGGTCGGTATGGTGCAGAAATGTTACCAATGCCAGCCAGACGACAAAAACCTCGTAGGGGCCTACATAATATTTGACCAGCCACATCCAGCCCCACTGATAAGTTAACCAGCCCAAGCAACCCAGCATCAGCGTCCAGAGGGTTGCGCTAGTGATGACATCCCATTTTTCTGAGGGTCGAAACACAGGGTTACTGGGGAGAAAGTGAGAACCAGGCTTTCCAGGAGTCCCTTTAAACAAGTACAACGGATAAGCCACTAGTAAGGCTAAGGCATTAAAGCGGACAAATTTTTCATACCCGGGCATCTCTCGATACTGGCTTTCTGTAACGGGATACCAGCTTTCATCCGTGTCAATGTTGCCGGTATTTTTGTGGTGAGTTCGGTGGCTGATACGCCACCCATGATACGGCACGAGGATGGGAATGTGTGCCAAATGCCCAATCAGGTTATTTACCCATTTTTTTCTGGAAAAAGAACCGTGACCGCAGTCGTGTCCGACGACAAACAACGCCCAGAACATCGTTCCCTGCGCCAACCAAAATACAGGCCAAAACCACCAGGAATCCAGGTAGCTAGCGATCGCGTAGAGGATGCCGATTATCCCTACATCCACTAGAAAATAGAACAGCGATCGCTTGGTGGAGGGCACAAAGCACTCTGGGGGAATGGCGGCTTTCAAGTCTTGAAGGGTAAAGGGGGGTTCTGAGTCACCCAAATATAATTCTTCTTCGACAGGATTATTTAACTCTATGAGCTTAGATTGCACAAAGTTTCCAATTTTACGTAACTGTAGACCAAAAGGCATTATTCTACAGCCGCGCCATCAGTGCAATTAACGCTATAAAGACCGATTAGTCAAGAGTATGGCTGTTGTTTACCTACAAAATCTATTCTGTGGAAAATGCGGTTGCTCATGTAGCATTTAGTATGGTATGGAACAAATACACTTTGATGCAGCCCTTGATGGAGGGACTGGCTTGAACGGGTTCGCAACTACGGCAAGTCGGGGCAACCAATCGGCTCCTTCTGGCATGGAGAGTTTCCGGGAAGCGATCGCAATTGGCAGGTTAAACAGTCATTCAACAAAAAGAAACTGATTAAATCCGGAAAAATCTGCGGAAAAATCTTACCTTAGGGTGTAGTAAGACCCGTCTTGCCAGAAAAGCCGTGTCCTCTCCAAAATCAATTGCTTATAAGATCGGGCGATTAATCATGTGGAAACCCTCTCAAAGCCGTACCACCCTGATTGTTCTATCCAGCTCCCTAGCGTTTGGGATTCTTGGCTGTAATAACGATGCAGCAAGCCCTCCTAGTCCACCAGCCGCCTCAGCCCCAGCAACACCTGCTGCTAGCGCAAGTCCCGTGGCGGCTGTTGCCAGTTCTGCTGCGACTCAACCGGCTAAACCTGCCTCAACAGCTAAGCCAAAAGCATCAACGGCGACTAAAAAAACACCCGTTAACCAACCGATTAAGACTGGCCCTGACACTTATAACGAAGCGATTGATACTGCCCTTGGCGCGATCGCGATTAGTGAATCTGCCAAAAGCCGAGATGATTGGCAATTAGTTGCCAGCCGGTGGCAAGAGGCAATTGAATTAATGAAAGCTGTGCCAACTTCTAGCCGCAACCATGCGATCGCTCAAAAGAAGCTGCCTCAATACCAGCGCTTTCTAGCCTCGGCTCAGAAACAAGCGGCTCCTCCGCCCAAGCCCAAACCCATTGGACCTGCAATCGTTAACAAACCCTTTTTCACGGTTCCCATCAAACGCCGACAAGGGGACACGATTCCTGTTGTTGACGTGACATTTGATGGCAAAAAGAAATATGAAATGTTTCTGGATACAGGGGCAAGTAAAACGTTGATCACCCGACAGATGGCTTATGACCTAAAGGTAAAACCTGTAGGAATGGCGAACGTAAAGACGGCGAATGGAGTGGCTGGGATATACTTTGGGTTTGTTAATTCGATTCAACTGGGTGGGAATCTCGTCAAAGATGTGCTGGTAGGAATCGGACAACCCGACTTGGACATTGGACTGCTAGGACATGACTTCTATGACGGCTATGACATCACCATTAAAAAAGATGTGGTGGAGTTTCGTCGCCAGCGCTAAAGTAAAGAGCGCGATTTTCAATTGGTTACAGTGGATTTTGACCTCTTCCTACCCCTCCCCCTATAAGGCTACGGTGTACGGACAAAGCGCTCTCAGACCTAACCCCCAACCCCTTCCTTCGTAGGGAAGGGGAGCAGTATTCAAAGCCCCTCTCCGTGTCGGAGATGGGTTTGGGGAGAGGTCAGCCGACTTGTGTGTACACCGTAGCCTTATAGGGGAGAAAGCTAGATTTTCTGGCTTCTCTTTCCGAAAAGCGGACGCTTGGGGCGTCACCGTGCCGTTTAGTTAGCGATCGCACTGATTGATATTTATTCTAGGAATCACTCTGGAAAAGCTTCGGAACGGGTGCCAAAGTCATAGAGTGGTTAAGTGGGTTATCAAAACTGGCTATGCCAACACTGACACCAGACCAGCGCAATTACTACTACCTCTTAGAAGCGGAACGAACTGGCATTCACAAGCCGATTCTGGCAGCGCTTTATCAAGTGCTATCTTCACCGCAGTTTTCGGACGGAGAAAAGGGACTGGGCATCTCCCCAGCGAATCGCATTCCTCTACAGGAGGTGGATTCTTTTCCCAAACAAGTGCAATATGCTGCCAATACTATCCGCAGTTTAAGTAACAATCTGGTCGCTCAGGGGTGGAAAGGAGCGGATCTGTGGGACGTACAAAAAGGGCGCTACAGCGATCGCTTTATTCAAGCTGTGGCTGATGGTTATGCACCGCCAGCAAGCGAACCGACAGCAGCGCGGTTGGAAGCCAGCGATGCCAAGGCGTTACTGCAAGTGTACCTAAAAGACATCGAAACCGATTTCAGTGCAGAAGGCTTGCCCCACAATCTTGCCTACCTGGATAAGGCGCTACTGACCCTAGTGGAGCGAGTTCCAGAATACTATACTGGCTTGCCTCATCAACGGGATGCTGCCCTGGAAGTGGTGCGGATGTGGCGTCAGATGGATACAGAAGAAGCCGCGATCGCGTCTTTGCTGTCTCCTGGCACTGTCATTGGCGATAACTTCGAGGAATCCCAGATGGATGTTCCTCTCAAGCAATTTATCCAGCGAATTTCTCCCAATTACTCCGGTTATCCCTATCAGCGAGAAGCCCTGCTGCGGCTAGCCCAGCTGTGGCGTCAGCTAGAATCGCGGGAAGTTGCGATCGCTTCTTTGAAAAACAACACCTCCGCCGATACAGGGATTAAAATT
This sequence comes from Trichocoleus sp. ST-U1, assembly GCF_039961835.1. Lineage (NCBI taxonomy): Bacteria > Bacillati > Cyanobacteriota > Cyanophyceae > Leptolyngbyales > Trichocoleusaceae > Trichocoleus > Trichocoleus sp. ST-U1. The sequence goes on along the minus strand of NZ_JAMPJZ010000091.1, from coordinate 3,223 downwards.
GTCGATCCGGCCCTGATTGCCTTTATCCAGCGCATCCCGCAGTACTATCAAGCTTCAGGCAACCAACGCAACGCGCTAACTGAATTAGTTCGGATCTGGCGAAAGTTGGACTCTCGCGCTTCCGCGCTGGCATCATTGGGAATCGACCCTCTACTGCTGAGTGGCACGACAAGCGATCGCACCAGGTTATCGAATCTTGCCGCCCAGCTAGATCGAGAATTGCTGAATTTTGTTCGGCGTCTGCCGATTGAATATAAAGAAATCGACCACCAACGAGAAGCTTTAATCCGCCTGGTTCAACTTTGGCGCGATTTGGCAACCAGAGATCAAGCCATTCGCTCCTTATTTGAGGATCTCAAACGCATGAATCAGGCACGGAAAGATTCTCCGGACGCCGCACCCAAGCCTGTCCCAATCGCTGTCGCCAAGCGTCCCGACAGGTGGACGCTAAGGAATATTCAGCTGTCTGCCCCCATCGTTCCGGATGGCAACTTTACCTGGGCAGAAGCTACCCACGGCGGCACCCGGATGCCTCCTAACCAGGCGACGCTGGATGCCATGATCCGGATTGCGAGACTGGCACAAAGGGCACGCGATCGCATTGGGCGACCCTTCATCATTACTAGCTGGTATCGACCTCCAGCGATCAATCGTGCCGTTGGCGGGGCAAGATACAGCCGTCATATAGTTGGAGATGCAATAGACTTTCTCTGCGAAGGTCTTTCTGGCGATCAACTTTACTGGTCTCTCGACCCTTGGTGGCCCGGTGGTTTGGGTCGTTACACCAGCTTTCCGAACCTGTGTCATCTTGATGCGCGAAGCTATCGGGCACGCTGGCGAAACTAAAGTGAGGCACAGACGTACACAAAAGCTCTTTTTTCCATCAATGGTGAGGGGTTAGGGTTAGCTGACAAATCTTTCCGTATAGGTTGGGTTTCACGCTGTTGAACCCAACCGCAGCCAGTGTTTCGTTGGCTCCGTGCGGGAATGAAACCCAACCTTGTATTTGTACTTCCGCAAGGAAACTCCAAAACATTTGGCTTTTTCAACCCTACCAATCTTTATCCGGTTTCCGGAGGAGAAAACAAAAATTTAATCTACGGTTTGCCTATCGGGATATGAAGGTATACAATAAAAACATTCTGCTAGAATCATGTCCATAGTAAAAACATTTCTATACCTATAGATAGATGAGCGATCGCATTGGACACTTAAAACACACCTGGGTACAATCTCATAATCCTTCACATCCAGCATTGAGATTGCAACAACAGCAACAAACAGAGCCGATGTTCTACTATTTTGCTTACGGTTCTTGTATGTGCCCGGTCGATTTAAAGCGTACATTCGGCGAGAACACCCATAGTTACGTGATTGGTGCTGCCACACTGAAAGGATATCGGCTAGGATTTTATCGTCGCTCAGCGCTTCGCAACTGTGGTGTTTTAGATATGGTGAAAGATCCATCAGCCTCAGTCGAAGGAGTTCTGTATCGACTACCGTGGAGATTGAGCGATCGCTTGGATGAACGCGAAGAAGTCCCTCAAGGCGGTTATCGCCAGGAAATGGTCAACGTTTCCTGCCAAGGTCGGACATATACCGGCGTTCGTACCTACGTTGTCGTTAACAAATTAGCAGAAGAACTCGCCCCCAATGACTGGTACTTTAACGTTGTCCTGCGCGGTGCCTTAACCTGCGGGCTTCCAGAACAGTATTGCTGGCAACTGTTTAACCATATGCATCAGTTACAACAGCGCCATTGGGTCTCATCAGTCTCTAGGGTTCGTTTAGTTAGCGGTAATTGATCGTTCGTCATTCGTCATTAATGATTCGTTTTTGATCAGAAATTCTGAGCAAACACCTAAAAGCTCATGACAGCTGACAATTCCCCCCTATTTATTATTTATTAAAATACTTGTAGGGTGGTTAATTTTCACCCTCATCCTAGGTATTGCTAAGCTTAAAATGTAAACATACATTTTTTGTAAATTCTTGGTGTATGTTTACAAAAGCAAAATTTCTAAGCATATTATTAGTAACATTCATTATTGTATCCGCTATTCATATTTATTCCAAAAATGCTTCAAAGATTCCTCAAGTTCAAGTACAAAAAATAATAAACGGAGAAAATACAGCTAATAATTTATGCGATTGCAAAAGCCAAGAATGCCAATTCAGCATAGAATTTATCAGAACGGATCATCAAGGGAATACAAAGGCTAAAGGTGCAAATTATGTTCTTATTTTTGATCCAAAATCTCCGAAACTAGATTTTAAGGTTAGTCTTGCTTTAGCCCATGAAATTTATGCTAAAGATGCTAAAGGAAGATTCCGCAAAGAATATGTTCCAAAACAGTTTCATGAAATTATAGCCGATGAAAATGCAAAACTAAATGGCAAGAAACCGATTGCAGCCATTAACGGGGATTATATAGATCCTGAGAATAAACCCCAAGGCTTGAACATTTCGAGGGGGGTAGAATATTCTGGTTTATTTAAAGATAAGCGGTCTTCCTTTGGAATTTCAGGAGGCACAGAAGAACGAAAAGCGACAATTCAGATTGGGAAAAGAAACAAGCAAAATTTAAACTATAACTTAGTAGGAGGTAATGGAAGATTTTATAAAGATGGAATATTTAAAGATATTTGTAATGACTTGGGAGAATATGCCTGTCAACACGAAACCAGCCGCTCAATGGCAGCGATTACTTCCAAAGGCTATGTAATTTTATTGGTTAACAACGTCGAAACCGATGGGCCATTGTATCCAGATAAGTTTGATGATGTCCTGAAAGGAATTTCTAACAATCACTGTTTAGGAAATATTCAGGAAGCGATGTTATTTGATGGTGGGTTTTCAACAGCTTTTTACTATAACGACAAAATCTATGTAGAAAACTCTAATCCAATTGGCTCAGTTTTCTTAATTTATAAAACCGAGTAAAACTTTATTAAGCTACTTTTATATTTATAAGTCTCAAGTTTCATCTGCATTTTCTATACAGTCTTCACAGTGATATTTTTTAGGTTACACTTTGCAAGCGGCGTTTAGGTTTATGCAACCGAGTTTACCTCTCATCGAGTATATTGCTATACTCTATTAATTTACTTAACGTGAGTTCGGGATAAGGAGGGGTGGAACAGATACAGTTGAAAGTACCTAATTCTCAACGCATCTCACCACCCCATGCTTAGTTTAGAATCCTTGTTTTGTCATGTCGAT
>NZ_JAMPJZ010000090.1:0-19622 GCF_039961835.1 Trichocoleus sp. ST-U1 | reverse complement strand
GCGGTTGCGCGATGAATGAAGGGGAGCGCTCGCAACGATAGAACTATATTGATTCAAATGAGAGGTTTGTAATGGCTGTATCTCCAAAATCAGCACGAAAGACAAAAGGAGAGAAGTACAGTGTACTGAGTAGCAAATTTTTGAAGCAGCGCCCCTTGTCAAAATTAGCGCTTATAAGTTTGGCACTGCTCAAAAGTCGCAATTTAAAGCGAGCAATTTCCATTGTTTTATTCTTTGGGATCTGGCAGCTTTTGTGCGTCACTCAGTTCAATTTCTTCATCAATTTCACCTTTTTACCCTCTCCAGTTGAAGTTTGGAATGCAACAGTTGAATTCTTTTCTGGCAATGCGGCTGTGCATATTACTGCTAGTCTTCAACGAGTTTTGCTGGGATTTGGAATTGCGGCTATTCTGGGCGTTAGCTTGGGCATCATGATTGGCTGGTTTCGGCAAATTGAAGATTTGCTTTTTATTCCATTAGAGTTGCTCAGACCAATTCCCGCCGTCGCCTGGATACCGCTGGCAATTCTCATGTTTCCCAATGCAGAGTCAGGGATGGTGTACATCACATTTCTAGGCGCATTCTTCCCAATCTTGATCAGCACAATTCGGGGAGTAGAAAGCACAGATATAGTGCTGCTGCGAGTAGGGCAGTGTTTGGGGGCTAAACAGTGGCACATTTTTAAAGATATTGTGGTGCCAGGAGCGATGCCCAACATTGCCAGCGGTTTGGTTATTGGTATGGGAAATGCCTGGTTTTGTTTGGTAACAGCTGAAATTTTGGCAGGTCGGTTTGGAGTGGGTTATCTAACTTGGGAGTCCTATGTTACCTCGAATTATCCACCAATTGTGATGGGAATGCTGCTGATTGGTTTGATGGGTTTGATAAGCACGCTGATTGTCGATCTCTTAACGAAGTTGCTGATGCCTTGGCGAGTAACGAAAAAGCAGGGTGTGTAGTTTCCTGAAAATGAATATTCAAGTTGCCTATTTTTGGAGGTTTAGAGGCTGTGGCAACCCTAGCAAAAAAGCAGGTTAGCGCCTTGGCGAAAGGGTCAGTTGAAGTTAAAGATTTATCCGTTGCCTTTAAGCGACGAGACCAGTACGGGCCTTTGCTGGTTCTAGAATCAACAAACTTCAAAATTAATCCTGGTGAATTTGTCTGTTTGTTGGGACCATCGGGCTGCGGCAAGTCAACGATTCTAAACTTGATTGCTGGTTTTCTGAAGCCAACAAGGGGACAGGTATTAGTGGATGAACAACCCGTTGAAAGACCGGGAGCAGATCGCGGATTTGTTTTTCAGCAATACTCGCTCCTACCCTGGAAGACCACCTTTGAGAACGTGGAATTTGGTTTAAAAATTCAGGGTATTTCTAGAGTAGAACGAACTGAATTGGTAAATGATTACTTAGACCGAGTCGGCTTGTATAAGCATCGTCATTCTTATCCTCATCAGCTATCAGGAGGAATGCAACAACGTGCAAGCATTGTGCGGGCACTGGTAAATTCACCCTCAGTATTGTTGATGGATGAACCATTTGCAGCCTTGGATGCTCAGACTCGGCACATGATGCAGGAGTTGCTGCTGAACATTTGGAGCGATTTGAAATCCACGGTTATTTTTGTCACCCACGATATTGAAGAAGCCATCTTTTTGAGCGATCGCATTCTGGTTATGGGCGTTCGTCCAGGGCATATCAAAGAAACAGTTGTGGTGAATCTCGATCGACCCCGCCATATAGATACGATGCTTTCACCGGATTTTGTGAATCTCAATCGGCAAGTCTTTGAATTGATTCGCGAAGAAACTCTCAAGAGTATGGAGTTGGGTTGATTGAAGCAAACCGTATTTGTACTGCTCGTACAGCCCAAGTGTGTTGCTTTCGATAGCGGCTTGGCGTGTCCTTTGTTGTCCCTTTTACCAACTGCTTAAGTTCTGAGATTGATGGAGAAATTCGGTTTGAATCCAGCGATCGAGGTTAATTGTCTCTAGTCCTTCATTTCCGGGAACTAGACGCAGTTGGGCAATGTGTTGAGTAATCCAGTCGGGACGAATCATCATCTCGCAGAAAAAGCGCCCAGGTTGATTCTGGTGATAGACATTGCTGAGAATTTGGGAGACAATTTCGGCATCCAGGTTTGTCCACTGGCTGATCAGAGAAAGCGCAGAGGGCGTAATGGTATACCAATATTGGGCAGCGCTTAAGGCTTTTAGGTAAGCGATTACAACTTCCGGATACTGTTCTGCTAACTCTGCACTCACCACTACACCATGAAAGGCAGGTAACACATTCAAATTGTCACCTGGCAAATAACGAAACTTGCCTTGACGATAGGCAATATCGTGAAAGGGAGCAAAATGAGCATACCCATCTGCTTGAATGGAATAATCAAAGGGCTGAGTAATGTTGGAGTTCTCTAAGGAAGCAAGCTTAACCTCGTTAAGTAAGTTCGCAGAATTGAGCGATCGCATCACCATCCCATGTGCAGAAGAACTGAAAGGAACCGCAATTACACCTCCTCGTAAGTCTTCGATACTTTGCAGTTTGGACTTATTGGGAACAATTACGGCATTACAGGAACCATCGGGATTCGTTGAAACAAAACTAACCAGGCGAGTCTGTCGAGTTTCACTACCGGAATTATTTTGCTGGATAGCACTCAGTAACAAGGGATAATCCCCTAAAACGCCAATATCTAGTTGTCCGGAGTGTAACCCTTGAATAATCGGTGCTCCTGTTAAAAAATCGCACCAGTGGATGCGATACTGAGTGGAACTGTATCGCCCTTCTCTCGGTAAGAAGTGTTCTAGTAAGCCTAAGCGCTGAATCACTAAGCCCGCCGTTACTGTTGGAATCGTGCTGTTTTGAATCCCGATCGCTAAATCAATTGTCTCAGGATGTTGCACGGAGTTGGAACGAATGATTAGGTTAGGCGATCGCAAACGCACTGGGGTTGAATGAGGACAAACAGAGGCTTGCTGTTGCTCTTGACAATTCTCAACCAGATCTATGAACTTTTGCATCGGGTTTGAGTTGCGCGAGCGCCGATTTTGCGGCAATGAGTCTGTAAGCGCAGATTGGCTTAATCGTTTGGGTAACACTAGGAAAACATTACCGGATAAGGCAAATTCTTGCAGGGGAATTGCAACAAGCATTCCCGATTGACATTCAGATTGAAATTCAAAGTTAGAAGCAAATCCTAAATAATGACCCTGCATCATATAGGTTCGCATCAAACTGAGAGTATCAACTGTTTCAATTTGAGCGAAATCTGAAAAATTTATCCCTAATTCAGTTAGTCGAGATTCAAACATTAAACGACTAGGGCAGCCAGTATTTAGCATCACCCATCGTTCTTTTTGCAACTCTTTCAAACTCAACCAGGTTTGATTCGCTAAAGGATGATTTGCCGCAACGACTAAGTAATAGTGAATTGGTGCAATTGGGGTTGCTGATATTTCCGAAAACTCTGCAAAATTAATATCTGAAATTCCTATATCAATCTGACTGCTGGTAATGGCTCGATAGAGAAATTCAACCGAGTCAAATACGACACACTGAGTCTGAATCCCAGGATACTGCTGACGGTACTGAAAGAGAATTTCAGGTAGCCATCCATTAGCGATCGCGGCTGTGGAGCCGATTTTGAGATTGCCAAATTTGCCTTTTTTGATTTCTTCGACTTTGGCAAACAATTGATTTTCAACCTCAATCAGTCTTGGCCCTTCCTCCCATAAAAACTGTCCCACCTCGGTTAGCTGAATCTTACGACCAAGACGATAAAACAGGTCAGTTCCTAGTTCAGTTTCCAGGGATTTTATTTTGGCGCTGACCGCAGGCTGACTCAGATTTAGAGCATCAGCAGCTTCAGTAAAACTGAGGTGCCTAGCCACCTCCAGAAATACTTTAACTTGATAAACCTCCACGTTCTCTAACCCCCCAAATTGAAATTTTTATTTTACAGCTTAATGAATGAATAAAGCTAATTTATAAGATCATAAAAAACGCGAATGAATAGATGGTATTTTTGGTTACAAAAAAGCTTGTAACTTTTAATTCTCTTCTCTAATATAAAAAAAGGTAAAAAAGCGGACTTAGTGAATTTATTCGTACAAAGTTATAAAAGTTTTTGCTAACTGAAGAGGAGTTAAGAGTGGATACTCAATGGATGAAGACCGATGTTTTAGTCATTGGTGGTGGTACTGCCGGAACGATGGCAGCAATCAAGGCAAAACAGGCAAATCCTGAGGGAGAGGTGCTGATTTTAGAGAAAGCGAATATCCGCCGCAGTGGGGCGATCGCAATGGGTATGGATGGGGTCAATACAGCCGTCATTCCTGGTAATTCTACCCCAGAGCAATATGTTCGCGAAATAACGATTTCCAACGATGGCATTGTGAATCAAAAAGCGGTCTACCAAACTGGTAAACTCGGCTTTGAAGTCATTCAAGAACTAGAAAGCTGGGGCGTGAAGTTCCAAAAAGATGCCCAAGGAGACTACGACTTAAAGCAAGTGCATCGCGTCGGTAAATACGTGCTACCGATGCCCGAAGGAAAAGACCTCAAACAAATTTTGACCCGACAAGTTAAGCGCCACAAAGCCAAAGTCACAAATCGGGTCATGGCGACTCGCGTTCTAGTCAAGGACGGACGCGCCATTGGTGCAGTCGGGTTTGATGTGCGAAACGGCGATTTTGTGGTGATTCAGGCAAAAGCCGTCGTTCTGTGTACAGGAGCCTGCGGACGCTTGGGTTTACCCGCCTCCGGCTATCTCTACGGCACCTACGAAAACCCCACCAACGCGGGTGACGGCTACTCAATGGCGTATCACGCAGGCGCAGAACTCACCAATATCGAGTGTTTTCAAATTAACCCCTTGATGAAGGACTACAACGGGCCAGCCTGCGCCTATGTAGCCAGTCCGTTTGGAGCTTACACCGCCAATGCTGAAGGACACCGCTTTATCAGTTGCGACTACTGGAGCGGTCAGATGATGCTAGAAATCTGGAAGGAGTTGAACTCTGGGAAAGGCCCCGTTCAACTGAAGATGACTCACTTAGATGAAGACACCATTTCAGAAATTGAGTCTATTTTATGGGCGAATGAACGACCCAGCCGAGGCAGATTCCATGAAGGGAGAGGCGAAAACTACCGCACAAATGGCGTAGAGATGAATATCTCGGAAATCGGTTTGTGTAGCGGTCACAGCGCTTCTGGAGTCTGGGTGAACGAGAAGGCGGAGACAACGGTTCCAGGATTATATGCCGCCGGAGATATGGCCAGCGTTCCCCACAATTACATGATTGGGGCGTTTGTATTTGGTCGATTGGCGGGTACAAATGCGGTGGATTATATCGAAGGGTTAGAGCATCTTGAACCCGATGCTGATGTTTTAGAGGCGGAAAGACAACGGATTTATGCCCCGTTGAACAACCCGAATGGCGTACCGCATACCCAGGTGGAGTATAAGTTACGGCGATTGGTCAATGACTACCTCCAGCCGCCCAAAGTAGACCACAAGATGGAAATTGGCTTGAGAAACTTTGTGCGCTACCACGAAAGCCTAGAGATGATGGGCGCACGCGACCCCCATGAACTGATGCGCTGCATGGAGGTTCACTTTATTCGCGATTGTGCTGAGATGGCAGCCCGCGCCTCGCTATATCGTCGGGAAAGCCGTTGGGGACTCTACCATTACCGCGTGGATTATCCCGATAAGAACAATGAAGAATGGTTCTGCCACGTCAATCTTAAGAAAGACGAATCAGGCGAGATGGCTTTGTTCAAACGTCCGGTTGAGCCTTATGTGGTGGACGTTGATATTGAACGCGAAGTTTATGACGTGGCGGTGCGCTAAGTCGGTCAATTTGTAGCAAACAGAGGAAGAGTTATGGCTTTAGCTATGCAACGGGTTGACGTACCCGTAATCGTGGATGAATCGAAATGCTTAGAAAAGTGTACGGCTTGCATTGAAGTTTGTCCGCTGGATGTATTGGCGAAGAACCCTGAAACAGGCAAAGCCTATATGAAGTACGACGAGTGCTGGTTTTGCTTGCCTTGCGAGAAGGAATGTCCCACCAACGCAATTACAGTACAAATTCCCTTTTTGTTGCGATAGAGGAATGAAGATGTCTGTGGATACTGAATTGAACCAATGGTTAGAAATGTTGCGATCGCCCGACGAAAGCGATCGCCTGGTGGCAGTGAAAATGCTGCAACATTTGGGCGATGAGGATGCCCTGGAACCCTTGATTGCAGCTTTGCAAGATCAAAGTATGGCGGTGCAAAAGCTAGCGGTGACGGCGCTGTGGGAACTGGCAAATCCTAAAGCAGTTCCGGCGTTGGTAGAATGTCTGGCTTCAACTGATGAGGAGATTCGGGAAGAAGCACTATCCGCCTTGGGGGAATTAGTCACGCCCGATCGCTTGTTGCTGCTGCTAGATGCACTGCATCGAGATGACGTGAATATGCAACTGAATATATTAATTCTGTTGCGGAAGATTCACGATGCTCAGTCTTTGCCCTACGTGCTGCCGTTCTTTGCATCAGGAAATGCGGAGTTACGGGAAGCAGCAGTAACCACGCTACGCTATCTTAATCAAGTGGAACGCTGTCAAGAAGCGATCGCCTTAATGTCCGACCCCGATGAGAACGTGCGGCGTTCTGCTGCCCTGACATTAGGACATTTAACAGATGCAGAAGTAGTTCCCAGTCTGTGTCAAGCACTGACTACCGACAAAGATTGGCAAGTGCGACGCAATGCGGCAAAATCGTTGGCACTCCACGCTGATCTTGCGGCAGTTCCGGCTTTAGAAACGGCTTTGGCAGATGAGCATTGGCAGGTGCGGAAGTTTACGCTTCAGGCGTTGCAGAAAACACCTGCTGATCAAACCTTACCTGCGTTAGTGAAAGCGTTGGCAGATGAGTATTCGGATGTGCGTCGAGATGCAGCGATTGCACTCGGTATCCTGAAGAATCCAACTGCCCTCAATGCACTCCAGCAATCCCTGGACGATCCAGACAAAGACGTGTGTATTTACGCACAACGAGCGATTCAGACGATCCAAGAGTCCACGCCAGAGACATCTAATGCCTAGCCATCAATCTCCCTTCCGCCAAACTCATTCAATAGAGGAAATTGCCACTCCTCCCGATCCGGTGACTGAATCTCGGCAACGAGAGGTTGTCCAGTCTCTCAAACAGGTGATGGAACCCATCCTCAAAAACGACATCGTTAGCTTAGGGATGGTGCGGAATCTGCGGGTTGTGGATGACTATATTTATCTACGCCTATATGTGGGGAAACATCAGCATCACCTACAGGCCGAAATTCAATCGGCACTTTCGCCCGTAACTTGGTGCAAGAAAATTTATATCCAAATTTGTACCATTCCCGGTGTCAGAACGACGTTGGCAATTTCCAGTGGCAAGGGAGGCGTAGGCAAGTCCACAACATCGGTTAATTTAGCCGCCGCTTTGAGTTTACAGGGGGCGAAGGTGGGCCTACTCGATGCGGATGTCTATGGCCCCAACGTCCCTCAGATGTTGGGATTGGGACAGGCAAATGTAAAGGTGATTGATACACCCAACGGTCAAAAGTTTCTTCCCCTAGAAGCTCACGGCATCAAAGTCATGTCTGTAGGACTGCTGGCAGAACCCGATCATCCCCTCGCTTGGCGAGGGCCTGTCCTACACAAAATCGTGACTCAGTTTATTCAGGAGGTGGAATGGGGAGAATTAGATTATCTGCTGATTGATTTGCCTCCTGGTACAGGCGATGCTCAAATTACGATTGTCCAAGAAAGTCCGATTTGTGGCGTAATTTTGGTGACGACTCCCCAACAAGTGGCGGTTTCGGATGTGCGTCGCAGTGTCCATATGTTTCGTCGTGTCGGCATTCCCGTGCTTGGCATTATCGAGAATATGAGTTATTTGATCTGCGGTCACTGTGGCGATCGCACTCCGATTTTTGGGAGTGGTGGAGGGCAGCAGCTATCGACAGAACTCCAAGCCCCTTTACTGGGGCAGGTTCCGATTGACCCTAGTATTTGTATGGGTGGGGATACGGGAACGCCTTTGACCCTAACGCATCCAGGTTCCACAGTGGGGCAAGTATTTGTACAAATGGCTAGGGCGATCGAGATGACTTTTGGCCCTTGTGAAGTGCTGACTTGATAATTGATTAGGGCATTGCACAATCGAAGCATAATGCAATGTCCACATTGTCAAGCAAACCAAACCGTCAAGAACGAACGACGCAACCCTCAACAGAGCGATTGATGATGCAGTTGCGATCGCCAATTTTGCGAAACTTCCACGAAACGCTGACGACCCCGAAAAAGTTGAAGAACACGGCTTAAAACTCTATCGTTCTTCCATCATTATTCTCAGATGAAAAGATGTAACCCTTCCCACACAAGCATTTTAGTTTTACGCAACAACTATATCTAGAAGATTAGAAAATAAAGCGATAAACCCAATTCCAGTCAGAGTTAAAAAATCGTCTTAAATTTTTGTTTTCAGAGAGTGACAAGACAGGGATAGCGGCGAGTAAGCTTGTGTTTCGTTTCTTTACTTTTATTTCTCTTGCCGAAGTAGAATTGCAAACAGCCAATCAATGTACATCCATCCTTCAGGTTTAAATGAACGGAATAATGTACATTGACCTTTCCCTAACAACTATTCTCTAGTTACCAAGAGCATCCTTGATGCTATCAACAGCCTTTTCAACAAGACCTTTTGTGTTGTCTACTGCTTCCTTAGTCCGAGCCGCATCTTCATCTGCTCTTTTCTCAATTCGCGCTGCATCTCTGTTGGCTTTACGCTCAATGAGATTCCCATGCCCATCCGTTCCTTCCTCGACTCGGTCGGCATTCTTATTGGCAGTTGCTTTTACCTTGTCTTTGACATCGTCAATGAAATTCTTGCTTCGGTTCAAATCTTCATTGGCTTTTCCTTTAACCTGGTCGCTCGTATCTACAGATGCGATTAGGTTTGCACTAGGAGCAGCCATTGCTGCGCTGGTCGAGAAAAAGGCACCCTGCCAAACAAACGCGATCGCTGACACGCAAAACAGCGTTGTAGCCAGCCAACGTCCTACAGTTGAAAGCCCTTTCGTAAAATAATTTGGTTGCATAGAACACAATCTCATTAGGTTTAGCAATCCTATATTTACTTCATTTGGCTTATCAGCTAAACCGCTCTCTAGACAGATGTTGCCTTATTACAAATTGTTCAAATAATTCACTCTTCCGATAGATTGAACAAATATCATCCAGCCTGCATAGGTTTAAACTTAATATATTAACAACCTAATAATTCTATTTCTATTAGACTACAATACCCATACTGGTTAACTGACAAAACTCAAGAGATCGAACGACAAGAGTTTACTGTAAAGTTTTATTACAAGTGGTGTTAATTCTGTTTTTTCAAGGCAACTGCATCCGGCAGGATTAGCTTATCCGTGTGCTTGAATATTATTTCAGTTGTGAGAAGAAGTACTGCCTTCTGCGGGTGGCGTCGGCTTAGATGCTAATTCAGCAGTGCTATCATTTGCGGGTGTAGTCGTTTCCGTGTCTTTTTTAGCTTGCCACAAAAGTGTTTTTATCTTCTGTAAATGCTCAAATGGCAAAACGGTACCCTTCGTAATCTTTAGTTTAGTAGTCCCGCTAGGACTTTCGGAGTGTTTTCGCACTTCCTCAACCAGCTCTTTAAAAATCTCAATTGCCTCGTCTACTTTAGGATTTACTCCTTGAATTTGATTTAAATGTTTGCTGACTTCCTCGAAGTCGCTGGGGTCTAAAGTCGCGTCTCTGGTAAACTTTAGCTCAGTCAATCCTCTAGGGCTTTCTGAATGCTTTCGCACTTCCTGCACTAGCTTGTCAAAATCCTTAATTGCTTCATCGATTGGTTGTTGCGGTTTAATACTTCTTGCACTGACCTCGTTTATCCCAGTTTGAAGTACCGCGACTAATAACCGATCCTGTAGAGCGCGAAAGATCAAAGTACCTGCGGAACCAGCAACGGCGGAGGTTGCTAACAGGATAAAAGCCGTTTCTGGTCGGACAATCGCGATAGCTGGAGGTGCAGCAAGGGCACCAATGAGTAACCGTGCCACTACCCCTAAATCAATCACATTCGTAGAATGAGCATAGGCAAACTTTACCGCTAAATCATCATCAGTCGGCTTATGAGGTAACTCAATATTTCCCTGGAGATTGAGCAGTTCGTAAACTAACCCACCCAGGCTTCCAGCAGCGAGGATTACCCCAAGCATCATCCAAAATTTGCAGTCAGCTAAATTAGGGGTTTCTAAAATTTCTTTTACATTTATCTCCCAACTATTGGGTTTAATTTGATTAGAATTTGGAATAGGGCTGGATGTAGGAGGTAGAGTTGGATTTGGGGAAACGCTTTGACTGTAGGCTGCTGTAGCCGTCAGGCTCGTAGTTAGAAGAAAACCAGAAATAAGAATGTTTATGCGCTTCATTTTTTAGTTATTTGCTTCTACTTTGATATGGTTATAGTTAAAAAACTGCTATAGCAATCGTATTTGAATTGCGATATGCCAGCAGGTCAGAATCCCTCACCTCTTGCACGGATGGTTGAAACCGCACCTACACAAACGAAACCTGCCTACGCAAGTTACAAGACTAAATCTTGTCTGTTGTTTTAGAAATCACGAGAGCAGTAGTATAAGCTGATTTTTGAGTTTCTGATCCACTAATGGGAGCTGGCTGAAGGTCTACAAACTTAATATTATAGTTGCTGTCAAAGTTGTGAACTGCTAATGCTGGATTTCCGCCACCAGTGGTCAAAACAAAATCTCCTATATTTTGACCATCTTTCCAAATATTTACCACGATTTTTGCTCGTCCTGCCCAAATACACTGGATATTAATAGGACAGCGCGAATCTTCTGTGATGTCAGTAAATTTCACCCAAATATTTTCATCAGGTAAAATAGCGGTTTCGTTTAAATTTATCTGAAACTCACGATTTAATTGAGTAATAATTAACTTCCCGTTTTGTTGAGCGAGTAATTGGGAAGCAGGTGAAGTAATCGGTTCGGTGGCTAGTTGAGCGTCTTTTTGTGCTAAAGATAAGGATTGAATACTGAAAACAACTGCACAAGCCAAGACGAGAAGGAATAATCTAATTTTGGGATTCTGCAATTTCATGATTGTTGTTTTTTCTCATCCTTTTTAAGAAAATAAAATATTTCGTCTTATTCGGAGGCTAAAAAATTAGTGACTCGCAGTGAAATAGGCGGATGAACTAGATGCGATCGCGTATTTCCTCCTATCCATTAATCTAGCTCAATATTAAGGATAGTATGCCTTAAAGATATAAGCGATCGCAGCACAAAACGGCGTGTATTGTCCCTTTGCATCTAACTGCTTGTAGCTTTGAGCAAACTGTTGTATCTCTTCGTCCGTTAGTCCCTCAATCGCTAACAAGACTCCATTAATCGCCTCGCGACGCATTGCCCTCAGCTTGTCAATGTCGAGTCCAAGCTGAGAAATCGTTGTTGCTGCTGTTGCTTGCTTACCTAAATCGTCTGTTGGTAGGATTTCTCCTGAACCAGAGTACCTAAAGAAATTAGTGCAGTCCGCATCTAAAGGAGAAACCATTAAATGCTCATCGTACCAGTCATCTTTTTTGCGTCCACAATGAACCGGGAGTGGGGGTGGTTCTTCACTTTCTCCCTGGCATGAAGCCAACAGATTTGTGTACTCTAGCGCTAGATGTGGATAGGAGCTTTGGGGTTTTAGATGTTCGATATGGCTATTTTCTCTAGCAATACGCATTCCGCAATAGCAACAGGTATAACCTTGCTCTTGCAGCAGCCTATTACAAACATCTGTTTTCTCTTGTCCGCGTAGGTCATCATAAGTGGGTATCCAGTCTTCGTTAGCGAGCGCTTTCCACTTGGTGAAACTTTCCGGCTCCTTGTTTTTTCTGATGTACTTCATCGGTTAAGAATTTCTTTTCGCCGCATGAGTACATCTGCCCTAACAAACTCTGGTTCATCAGTTCCAATTTGGTCAGCGATTTGTTGGCGCAATTGTTTAGCACCGTCAAGATCCCCCTTATCGATGAGTCGAAATAGCTCCAGGAGTTCGTCTTTGATTTCCTGCGGACGGGCTGGAACACCCATGAGGTCTTCTAAAATACGATTGCTGTCTCTACCAAAAGAACTTTCTGGACGTTTAGCAACAACACCTTCAGATGTTGCCTCTAGAATATAGATTCCATTAGGTTTAACTTCGCTGATTACCTGTGGGGAATGGGTTGTAACGATGAACTGACAATTAGGAAATGTTCTTGTTAACGCGGGAATAATTTCGCGTTGCCATTTCGGGTGAAGGTGCAGTTCAATTTCGTCAATGAGAACAACGCCTTCGCCTTGGAGTGGATCAGGTAAACCTGGGTTTGCGATCGCTAACCTTCTCGCTAAATCTCCCACCATTGCCAATAAGCCTTTCTCACCATCAGACAGCTGCTCGATGATAAGTTCCTGACCTTGTTTTGTGGCAATCATTCGTAAAGGCGATCGCCTCACCCGCAAGTTAGAAAAATCGGGCATCAGTGAATATATGGCTTGCCTTACTGCTTCTAGTCGATTATCTCTGTAATCAGTATTATCTCTCCGTTCTTCGTTTTCCAAATCTTCTACCGCTCTGAACCATTGGAAAAAGCTACCGAAGTCAGTTTGTACCCCGGTTAGTGACCACTCGTAGGGATCTATCTGCTCAAGCAGGTTTCCCTTAGGAATTTCCAGGAGAATCTCAAAAACGGCACGATTGACCGGGTAATATACTGCCAAAGGTGTGTTGTTTTCGGGAGTGATTGCTAAATGATTGTATATTTCATCGTCGTCAATAGCCGCTTCTAACTCAGTAAGTTCGCCGCTTTCATCTGTGCTGCCTTTTTGACGAACTTGGGCGAGAGACCACCTTACTTCCCGTGAGGCGATTGAAATTGTAATCTCGTTGTCTGTTCTTTCGTGTCTATTTTTGATGTCTTGACTTCTAAAGAAACGTTCAAAGCTATAATTAAATTCAATTCTCGCTAGCAAGTGAGATAGAAGAATGGCGAGACAATCAAGAATGCTTGATTTTCCCACTCCATTGACGCCGATGAAAACCGTTGGCTCATCAGTATCGAACTCTAGCGTCAGATCGCCAATGCCACGGAACGAACTCATTTTTAGGCGCTTGACTTTCATAGTTTGAATCAGGCTGAGTGCAGCGGAATGATGCCTTGGTCGAAAATGCGGTTATCGCTGCCGATACCGCTAATGATTATTCTGTCTGCATATACATTAAGTGCCGCAAAACTCAATTGACTAGTAGAATGCGCCGTCCATTCTGAACGTTCCACCGGGCGGAGTCCTGCCCCTGCCCCACAGATGAGGTAGGTAGTACCATTGATGGGCTGAGTGCGCTCATAATGGTGGTCGTGACCGTTAATGTAAAGTTGCACTCCGTACTTTTTAAATAGTGGCGTCAAGGTTTGTATAAAGGGTTGATTAACCCCGTATGCACCCGATGAATAAATCTGGTGATGACCAACAACTACTTTCCAAGGGGCATTACTGCGAGTGAGTTCTTTTTCTAACCATTTTAGTTGAGTTTCCCAGTCAGCATTCTCATTAGTATCTAAAGCAAAAAATTGTACGGGGTTGCGGCGGAATGTGTAGTAGCGTTGTCCCTGCATATTAAAGCCTGGATAGCGCACTTGGGGTTCTCCGTTATCGGTGCGGATGTCGTGATTGCCAAGAACCGCCTGAAATTTTACTCCGCGCCGCAATAAAGCTTGATAGGGGCGCTCAAAGACATCGACAATTTTCTCGATTTCACCGTTGTTGTAAATATTGTCACCCGCAAGAATTGCTAAATCAAAGGGCTTTAGCGCGTGGTAACGAGCCATTGACGCTGCTACAGCATACTGGCTTGCCGAACCAGTGCCGGTGTCAGCGACGGAGACAAACCGCAGGAGAGGGGATTGTGATGAACTAACGGTTGTCGATTTGGAGCCTAAGTTGGAGGAAGGGGAGGTTTTTGACGTCTCTCCTGGGTTGATATCTTGACTCTGAGCGATTTGGCTGCGGAATTTTCTGACCAAAAAAGCTAAGCCGAAGCCACTGAGGCTACTTAAAATTAGAAAGTCACGGCGTTTAAGGGGCATGGATTACTTGATTAAGAGTTACGTAAGTTGGGCGCAAGTCGATTAAAGCAGAATAGCAAAGTGGTAGATTAGGGCTGTGAAGGCAGCATTCGGTAAAAATTTACCGTAATTGCACCTATTTGCACTGCCCTCAGGGGAAATTCGATGCCAGAAGATCAACCGAAACAGCCAACTTCTTCAGCTAAACCGGCACCCCAAACGCCGACGCCCACGGGGGCAAAAAGCCAATCGGGAAAAGCCCTCCAGCAAATTTGGGCTAGATTCCAACCCGTTCTGAAAGTGCAAAGCCTTAAAACTCTGCGTGGCACAATTCAGCTACTGGAAGGGGTTGTCGAAAAACTGGAGGCAGAACCTACCGAACAGTTACCCTCAAGGACTCCTTCTCCTCCGGAAAAGGTGGTATTTCAACCTACTGAGGGGGTGACAGAGCTGACGCCAGAAGTAACGCCAGAAGTGACGCCAGAAGCACCAGCATTGGCTACAGAGACGTCAGCCCTGGAAACCTCTGCGGACACGCCAGCACCAGAGACACCCCCTGCTGAGGTGGTGCCTTTGCCACCGACGCCGAGTCCTCTAGAGAGGTTCCGTCAGAGTTGGATGCGCTTTGTGATGTTGTGGAATGCGACGCTGGCGAGAATCCGCTCAATTCTGCCGGAATCAATCAGTCAAAAGCTGTCGAATACGGCTTTGTCGGGCGCGATCGCAGGCGTTCTTCTCGTAGTACTCTGGACAACAGCCGCCCTAATACCTGGGAAGCCTCCGACTGACGTGGCGAATCTTCCGACTTCACAAATTACCACTCCACCGGAATTAAAAGCGCCTGAAGCACCGGAACCCGTGGAAACGGTGACGCCGCCTCCCCCAGTGCTGACTCCAGAGCAAAACCTGATTGCCTCTATCCAAAATCGAGTCACTGAAATTACCAGCCAATATGAAAATGGGCTGATTCAGTCGATTGAAGCTAACTTTCCAGGCAGTTTGCTAATCGTGAAGGTAGGAGATGCTTGGTACAATCTCTCTGTCTCTAAGCAGGACAAATTAGCTGCTGAAATGTTGCAACGTGCTAGGGAACTCGACTTCAGCAAGCTACAAATCGCCGATTCTCAAGGCGACGTGCTAGCGCGTAGTCCAGTCGTGGGAAACACGATGGTGATTGTGAAGCGGCGTCAACTGGCGGCGACTTAGTTGTTGCGCGGGTGCCGCCAAATCTACCTAAAATACTTTTTCTGGTTATACCTTCGAGGCATCGAGGGTATTTTTGTTTTTGCACTTAACTACCGATTTCCCGCACGCACCGATTGGGGCGGATTGTTAAAGTTCAAACTTTGGGTTGGCAGCATCCAGGTAATCAGCAATCCCTGAAATGCACCTACTGCAACCAACGCCCATAAAAAGCCGGTTTTCCTGATAACTCGTGGTAAAGCGTGCATAAAAATTACCCTAGGTAGCGCCCTGGCACATTCACAATTTTTTAGACCACAAAGATAACTAGAGCAATCTTTGTATGCCTCTACCTAAAGAAGTATATCCCAATAATTACCTACGTGCTGAGACTAAATCTAGAAAGAAACTGCTATTTCAAGAGAAATACTGATAATTAAGTAGCCAAAGTTTTAATTATTACAATCATTTTTAGCTAAAAATTATGATTTTTGTGAACTTGGGAAAGCAGCACGGTACGCCTTTACGTTGTAATCTATACCTGTAATTGCGGTACCGACGACAACAGCATAAGCTCCTAATTCCAAGGCGTGTTTAGCTTGCTGCGGTGAGGCAATGCCACCTTCACAAATTGCTGGAACGCTTAGCTGTTCGACTATTTGGGCGAGAAGATCGAAGCCGGGAGGAGCCAGATTTTTTGTTTGGGCAGTGTAGCCATAGAGCGTGGTACCGACAATGTCTGCACCAGCCGCCGCCGCCGCGATCGCGCTCTCTATCGTATCCACATCAGCCATCACCGGCTTGCCTAATTCATCGTGAATCCGGGTAATGAGTGTTTCTATTGTTTCCGCGCCTGGGCGATCGCGTAAAGTAGCGTCAATGGCAATAATGTCCGCACCGGCTTGAGCGATCGCTTCCGCGTGTTCAAACTGCGGCGTAATATAGACTTCGTACCCCGGTATCTGTTGTTTCCACAGCCCGATAATCGGTGCTTTTACCCGTTCCCGGACTGCTTTTACATGAGCGGGTGTATCAATTCTGACACCGACAGCTCCGTTGAGGATCGCCGCTTGCGCGATCGCGGCAATTACCGATGGCTCATGTAAAGGCGAGTCAACCGGAGCCTGACAAGATACAATCAGACCTTGACTCAGCGCGTTTAATCCTTGGGAATTTTGGTTCATGGTTTATCGTCAAATGCCATGAACATTGAACAACGAACCATGAGCTTTGAGCAATCCACTTTCAGCCAAGTATGAGAAAGTCATACCTTGGCAAGAGCGAATCTCAAGAGCCAATCTAAAATCTAAAATCGCTATTATGCATCGTCTAGCCGCTACTCCTGGGGGATGGAATCCTGACGCTGAAGGCGTCATTTTTATCGAACAAACCCCTGCCCCGATCGTCCTTCTCACCGCAGCGGACACCGATATTCAAACTCTCGCCGCAGCAGTATCCAAATTGCCAGAGGGATTTCCAGCGCTACGAGTCGTCAATCTCTTGCAGTTGCAGCAACAGCTCAGTATTGATACTTACGCTGAGGAAGTGCTAGAGCAGGCACAGGTAATTATTCTACGGCTACTGGGAGGACGTTCTTACTGGTCTTACGGGTTAGAAGTGGTACGCGAGACAGTGCAGCGAACGGGTGCAGCATTGATTGTCTTGCCAGGAGACGATCGCCCAGATCCTGATTTAATCAGTCATTCTACTGTTTCTCTATCAGTTGTTAACCAGTTGTGGCGCTACCTCATCGAAGGGGGCGGGGAAAATTTCGCCAGCGCCCTAAAATTTATTGCTGATGTTTGTCTGGAAGGTCGTTACAATCCACTCCCACCCCAAGAAGTTCCTCGCGTGGGGCTTTATCAATGGGAAATGAGGGATGAGGAAGACAATCAGAAAAACCTAACTTCCCAGCCCCCTTCCCTACGAGGGCAAGAGGAGAATGACGCCTCTCTCCTTGCTGGAGAGGGGTTGAAGGAGAAATTAAAGCCAAAAGTTGGAATTTTGTTCTATCGCGCTCATTATTTAGCTGGAAATACAGCAGTCATTGATGCTCTTTGCCAAGCATTAGCCGCACGAAAATTAGAACCCGTCCCCGTTTTTGTCTCTTCTCTGCGAGATCCGGATGTGCAGGCAGACGTCTTGCAACTACTCCAACCCAAAGATGCAGAACCCATACAAATTTTGCTCAGTACCACCAGCTTTGCGATTAGCTCATTACCAATCGCTAATGGTCAAAAACAATTAGCGATTGATAATGAGCCATTAGCACTCAGCACTTTAGATGTACCAGTGTTGCAGGTAATCCTCAGCGGTGGCACGGTGGAACAATGGGAATCTGGGTTTCAGGGGCTATCGCCACGGGATATGGCGATGAATGTAGCGCTACCAGAAGTGGATGGGCGGATTATTAGCCGTGCGGTTTCGTTTAAGGCGGTGCAAACCCGGAATCCTCAGTTAGAAACGGATGTAGTGGTTTATGAGCCAGTACGCGATCGCATTGAGTTTGTTGCTGACTTAGCCTCTAATTGGGTAAAACTACGCCAAACTCCACCATCTGAGCGGCGAATTGCCCTAATTTTGGCTAATTATCCCAACCGAGATGGGCGTCTTGCCAATGGTGTTGGATTGGATACCCCAGAAAGTTGTGTGGAAATCCTCAAGGCGTTGCAGTTGGCTGGGTATCAGGTTGAAAATATCCCGGCAAATGGAGATGAATTGATTGGGCGTTTAACGGCTGGGGTGACGAACGATCCGGAGGGGGGATTGCGCCCAGTCGGGCAATTTGTCTGTGGGGAAGAATATCAGGAGTATTTTGCGACGTTGCCAGTGGACGTGCAGAAGGGAATATGCGATCGCTGGAGTTCGGTTTTGGAGATGAACCGCACTAGCAAAGCCATGCGCGTTAGCGCTTTAGACGCTAAGAACGCGAAGGAAGAGAGGGAAGAGAGATTTATTGAGTTAACTGGTTCTGTTTCTGAATTCCCGATTCCTGGTATTTATCTGGGTAATGTGTTTGTAGGGATTCAACCAGCGCGGGGTTACGATATTGATCCTAGTTTGAATTATCACGCCCCAGATTTAGAACCGCCTCATCGTTATCTTGCTTTTTACTATTGGGTGCGGCAACATTTTGGGGCAGATGCAATCGTTCATGTGGGGAAACATGGGAATTTGGAATGGTTGCCGGGTAAAAGTGTGGCACTCTCTGAAAATTGTTATCCAGAGGTTGCTTTTGGCGCATTACCTCATCTTTATCCTTTTATTGTCAATGACCCTGGCGAAGGTTCGCAAGCTAAACGTCGCGCCCAAGCGGTAATTATTGACCATTTAACGCCGCCGATAACTCGCGCTGAACTTTATGGTTCTTTGCAACAATTGGAAGGATTAATTGACGAGTATTATGAAGCCCAGAGTTTAGATCCGTCGCGCCTGCCAGTGATAAGCGATCGCATCACTCAGCTAATCCTTGAAGAAAACCTCCATCAGGATTTAGGGTTAGAAACTCTTAACAACAGAAGTGAGGAAATCCAAAATTTCCTTACCCGCGCTGATGGGTATCTGTGCGAATTAAAAGAGGCTCAAATTCGAGATGGTTTGCACATTTTTGGGCAATGTCCGCAGGGGCGACAACTCAGAGATTTAATAGTAGCGATCGCTCGTCATCCCGGTACTCATCGTCTCGGTTTAACTCGCGCGATCGCCCAAGATTGGGGTTTGGATTTCGACCCCCTGACAGCCGATCCCGCTCAACCGCTTCCTAGCAGCGCGGAACCCCCCCCTACCCCCCCCGTTCACAGGGGGGGCAACGAGCATACAATTGCCGCCTATCGAACTGTCGGTGACGCAGTTGAAGCATTAGAACAACAAGCAGCTAACTTGGTGGAATATCTACTCATCGCCGCCTCCCTTTCCACCCCCTCTTACCCCCCCTTCGCTAATGGAGAAGCTTGGGGTGGGGTTGATTTAAGTGATGCCACCCCCCTATTCACTCCCTCTTGCCCCCTCCCCGTTAACCAACCGGGTTGGGGTGGGGTAGGCACTGCCACGCAAAAAGAATTGGAGTGGATACGCAACTCCCTCCTGCCTTCCCTGCAACAAACCACCCAAGAAATCACAAACCTATTGCGAGGCTTAGATGGGCGCTTTGTTCCCAGCGGGGCATCTGGTGCACCAACACGAGGACGCCCAGACGTTCTGCCTACGGGTCGCAATTTTTACTCAGTTGATATTCGGGCGATTCCTACAGAAACCGCTTGGCTG
>NZ_JAMPJZ010000089.1:0-19953 GCF_039961835.1 Trichocoleus sp. ST-U1 | reverse complement strand
ACTTTTGTTTTAGCTTATTCTACTTTTTATTATGTGTAATTTATTTTACATAAGCACTTATAACTTTGTGTATGAGTTGTATGACTTTGGCAATTGGCACCAATTTAGGTGAGTAAAATAGACGAAATATTTGTAGTAGGAATATGACAGGGCGATCGCTTCAGGCATCACCAGACGGCATTGAGAAAGCAAAAAGAGCTTTGAGACAGAAATCTTTGACTCAGATGGCTTTGGCAGAAGATTTAGGAATGAGTCGCCAAACTGGTGACAAATTCTTTAAAGGCAAGCGAATTGACCGCAACAATTTTAAGCAGATTTGTGAAAAGCTGGGTTTTGAGTGGGAAGAAATAGTCGCCCAGCCACCCAGCGAACCAGAAATAGCAGCTAATCAAAATAACAGCAATATCGCCGCACTGATGCAAGAGGTACGCGAAAAAGTAAAACCCATCATTCAAGAACGCTGTGGGACGATGCGCGTGCTAGATATGACTCAGCCCATTGGGTTGAATGATATCTACACCAACGTCAATATTCTGGAGAAAATTACTGGGCGCAGGCGCAAAGAGATTCCTGAATTATTGCAAGAGTGTAAGTTTGAGGAATTTGAGCGTTTTGGACTGGGCGAAATCATTGAAGAACGAGTGCCAGGGCTGGATGCGGTCAAGAAACATCCCAAGCTAATGATTTTAGGGAAACCAGGGGCTGGTAAAACCACGTTTTTGAAGTATTTAGCGATTCAGTGCAATCAGGGTAAATTTCAGGCTGATCGCGTGCCAATTTTTGTTACTCTCAAAGACTTTGCTGAAGCTGCTAACAAACCGAGTTTGTTGGAATACATCACTCAGCAATTCGCGGGCTGCGGG
Organism: Trichocoleus sp. ST-U1; assembly: GCF_039961835.1. Lineage (NCBI taxonomy): Bacteria > Bacillati > Cyanobacteriota > Cyanophyceae > Leptolyngbyales > Trichocoleusaceae > Trichocoleus > Trichocoleus sp. ST-U1. The sequence continues at coordinate 19,090 of NZ_JAMPJZ010000089.1, read as the reverse complement.
GTTGTAGAGACAAGGGTTATCGCGTCTCTACAAGATGTAATTGAACACAGCAGAGCATTGATTTTACTCGATGGGCTGGATGAAGTTAGAGAGGAAGACAATGAGCGCGTCTTAAGGGAGATTCGTGATTTATCTGACCAGTTTCGTGACAATCACTTTGTCATGACCTGCCGAATCGCAGCACGGGAATATACCTTTGAGAAATTCACAGAGGTGGAAGTTGCTGATTTTGATAGTGAACAAATTGCCACCTTTGCAACCAACTGGTTTAAGAATAAAGCCGTAAAACCAGAGACTTTTATCGAACGCCTCGAAGACAATGAGCGGATCAACGAACTCGCCGCAAGTCCGCTCCTGCTGACGCTCCTATGTTTAGCATTTGAAGAATCAGGGGATTTTCCGGCAAATCGTTCTGAGCTGTATAAAGAAGGGCTGGATGCGCTGCTGAAAAAATGGGATGCCAAGCGCGGGATTCAACGCGATCAAGTTTACAAAAAGCTATCAGTTCAGCGTAAGGAAGATTTACTCAGCAAGATTGCCCTGACTACGTTTGAGCAAGGTGACTATTTCTTTAAACAGAAAGTAGCCGAGCAATATATTACAAATTACATCCGGAATTTACCTGGTGCTAATACTGACCCAGAAGAATTGCAACTGGACAGTGAAAAAGTTTTGAAGTCAGTTGAAGCCCAACATGGGTTATTGGTCGAACGTGCAAAAGGAATCTATTCATTTTCCCATCTAACTTTTCATGAGTATTTCACTGCTAGAGAAATTGTTGTTAGGACGCAACCATTAGAGGAAACGTTGCAAAATCTGGTCAACTACATTACCGAGAAACGTTGGAGGGAAGTCTTTTTGCTAGCAGTTGGGATGTTGCAGCCCAGTGCCAATCGTCTGTTGCTGTTAATGAAACAGCGAGTCGATGAGCTTATAGCTAATGATAAAGAGTTGCAGAAGTTTGTAATTTGGGTTCACAAAAAATCCAATTCGATTGAGGTTTATTACAAGCCGAGTGCTGTTCGGGTTCTTTACTTTGAGTTTGCCTTTGACTATAGTCACTCCTATTTTCCTACTTTTAAGCTTGCTCTTGCTCTTGACAGCACTCTTGCCCCTCCTCATCCTCTTGCTCCTGATTATGCCCTTGACCGCGATCTTCTCTGTTCCCTTAAACCTGCCCTTAAGGGCAGGTTTAAAGATTTTGAGTATTTTGATCCTAGCCTCGCTCTTGACCCTAAGTTACGACAACTACTGCAACAACTCGAAGAGCAATCACCAGATGTCAACATGAATACTAAAAATTGGTGGATAACTAATGGTCGAACTTGGAGTGAGCAATTAAGAGCCGTAATGATTAAGTATCGCAATATTGGTTACGATTGGCAGTTCAACGAGCAGCAGCAGGAATTGCTGAAGCAGTATTACGATGCAAATTTGTTGCTAGTAGAGTGTCTCAATAGCGATTGTTATGTGAGCCGTGAGGTACGACAGGAAATAGAGGATACCTTGTTGTTACCCATAGCAGAGATTGAGGAACGAAAAAGAAGATTAATGTAGCGCGATCGCATTTTTTGTAATTCTTCCCGAATAGCGCGATCGCATATTGAAGATAGATTGTTTTACCTGTTGCAGGAATTGATACGAGTGAAAAACGCGATCGCTAATTTTTTTCTACTAAAGCAACTAATTTAGAGAAACCGCGTCACTACTCATAGGGGATATTCAACTTTAATTAACCTTTTAAAAGCAAATTAAGCTTTAATACTTAATAAAATAATTTTCTAGTTCTCAGAAACATTTTTTAGCCCACAACCTTCTAATAAGGTATCAGTGAAAATACACAAAGTTCGTGGGTTTCCTATTTATGACACGCTTAAATAACTTAAAGTCTGGCGTTTTAGTATTGATGACTCTGGGCACATTTGCCGGTTCTGTTGGCGCTGTACCCATCAATGTTCCTGTCCCTACAGTCCCTCGTGCCAGCAACCCATCTCAGACCAAGACTGTAATTTCTTCTGGAGCTTCTATTCCTGTTAGATATGACGGAACGGCTGAAAAAATCCTGCTATCTCGAACCGAAAAAGTGCCTTTAACTTTAACAGTTTCATCCACTGTTAAAAGCAGTTACGGGACAACTTTGATTCCAGCAGGAACAAAGATTCTGGGTCAATTGGAACCCGCTGGTCAAGGCTCCCGATTTGTTGCTACCCAAATTGTTCTCCCCTTGGATGGGACTCGGACAATCAATGCCACTTCTCAAATTGTGACGAGAACAGAACAAATCAAGAAAGGTTCTAGAACCAACACAATTTTGAAAGGTGCCGCCTTGGGTGGAGCCGCTGCATCCGCGATCGCAGCCCTGGTTGGCGACAAAGCGATCGCGACTGAAGAAGTCTTGGGTGGCTCAGGCTTGGGCGCTTTAGCTGGCTTATTCTGGGGACGCAAATCTGTTGATGTTATCTCCGTAAATCCCAGCCTTGATTTGAGGACTATCACCCTGGCTTCTCAGCTGCCAGTTACCGTCGCTCTACGCTAAACAGGGAATTCCTAATTTCCGTTGGTGATGCTACACATCAGAATCCGTCTGTTACAGACCTAAAGTGAAATGGTATAAGAACGCTCCGACTCCCTCCCCGAATCGGGGAGGGTTGGGGAGAGGTTCTTTCCCCATCGCCCTCTATTTTTCCTTCGCAATGCACTAAATCAGTGCAATTGTCAAGAAACAAATTCAGCCGGGAAGCGTCTTGAACCTTATCCGTATAATTGCTGAGAGTGTTCCCTATGTCTCGCTTCAATCGCTGGAAATCAGGAACCGCTGCACTCATGGCATTGACAATGACCGCCGGTGCAGCTGCCCCCTTCGTCGTGCCTGCGCCTGCTGCTGCCCAATATTACGAATTTCCGCCTCCACCTGTCTCCCAAGTCAGCATTCCCTCAGGCACAACTCTCCCCTTGCGCTATAACAAGGCAAATAAAATCGTTGTGTCTCCTAAGGAAACGATGCCGTTAACGCTGACGGTGGCAACAAATGTCAGAAATACTCGCGGAACTATCTTAATTCCGGCAGGAACTCAGGTGATTGGTCAATTGCAACCCGCAACGAGAGGCGGTTCCCAGTTTGTTGCTAGAGAATTAGTTTTCAACAACGGGAAACGGCAGTATATCAATGCCTCTTCCAGAGTGATTACTCGCACCGAACAAGTTAGTCGGGGAACCAATACCAGTTCCATTTTGAAAGGTGCAGCTGTTGGTGGAGCCGCCGCCGCCGCAATCGGTGCTTTGACTGGAGACCGAGCGATCGCAACTGAAGAAATTTTGGGGGGTGCTGGTTTGGGTGCCTTAGGCGGACTGCTGTTGGGCAAAAAACGAGTTGATGTTGTTGTCGTTAACCCCAACACCGATTTAAATGTCACCCTGCGCTCGGCTCTGGCGCTGCGCTAGTCTTTTTTCGAGCCGCTGCGCTAGCCTTTTTTCGAGCCAAGGTGTTTTATCTCGTTGTCTCCAAAAATAACGCTGTAGGGCAGGGTATACCCCTGCCCTACGTTTGTATAAGCGGTAAAGACGTTGAACGCAATGTCTCTACAATCTTTATAGGTTTTCTAAAAATTTTCCTGTTAGAGAGTTACGCGCTAGGCTTGCCTACACCGGGATTTGCCTCTTTCTTAACTTCAGGCACAATATCCGGGCGCTCTTTATCTTCCCAACCCACAGGGCGCTTAGAGTTATACCACGCAACGGAACCGATACTTACAGCGGCAATAAAACCTACCGCGTACACAGCAGTAGCAGAGACTGGAAAATGGGGCGTATTCGTAGCAACTTCCATCAATAAATGCATTCTTTGTAACCCTCTTATCGATTTTTGGTTATCGTACCAAAACTCAGGGGATCGTCTATCACCCCTGAGTTTGATCCCCATTGTTTTTGCGATCGCGCTTGAGAGTTAGGAAGTTGTTCTAATCGTTCCTAATTTTCCTTCCGCGCTGCTGGCGGAGCAGGAGGTGGGGCGGCATCCGCTGTTCTCCTGGGTGCCCGTGGAGCGGTTGGCGCAGAATTGTAAGTTCGTCTTCTCCTTGGCTGTGCAGTGCTAGAAGTAGAATCTGATGATGCCCTTCTGCGAACAGAACGCCGAACGGGTGCCGACTCCTGAGAGCTTGTGCTTGCTTGGCGACGAGAACGGCGGTAGCGACGGCTGCTATTGCTTGAACTCTCTTGGCTTTGAGAATTGGTACTTACTTGGCGGCGAGAACGACGGTAGCGAGGTCTAGATTCTTCTTGAGGCTGGACTTCTTGGCTGCGACGCCGTCTCCGCCGAGGCGCGCTCTCGGAGCTTTGGACGCTGCTAGTACGGTAGCGTCTACGCCGGGGAGTTTCTTCGCTAGAGCTATCATCGCTATCCGTAGCCCGACGAGACCGGCTACGCCGGGGGGTATCATCGTCGTCGCTGTTTTTGGAGATGATGCTTCCAGAGAAGATGCTTTTAGGCTTGATGGGCTTGATCGTGAGCTGGGCTTTACGTCCTTCTAGCTCGGTGGGTCGCTCTGGGAACTTCTCGACCGGGATATCTTTAACCACTTCCGCCATGAATTTATTCCAGGTGTAGGCGGCTGTACTGCTCGCGCCCCAAGTCGGTTTGTTGTCATCGTTGCCCAGCCAGACACCCGCAACCATTTGGGGGATGTAGCCAATAAACCACAGATCGCGTGCCTCATCCGAGGTGCCCGTCTTCCCAGCAACAGGTCGATCGTCTAGAGCGGCGGCGCGACCCGTCCCCTCATTCACGACACCCCGCAGCAACCAGGTCATAATCGCAGACGTATCTTCTTGGAGGACACGGTCGGGCTTAAACTTCGCTTCGTAGATAACGTTCCCGCGTCGGTCAAGAATGCGACGAATGCCGTAATTTTTGGTATGCATCCCTTTGGTCGCAAAGGTGCCATAAGCACTTGTGAGTTCCAGCAGGTTCACTTCAGAGGCACCTAAGGCAGTGGAATAGGTCGGTTTCAGTTCTGATTCAATGCCCATTTTGTGGGCGACATCGATCACCGTATCCCATCCCACATCGACCAAAACTTTGACAGCAACGGTATTGATTGAGCCAATCAGAGCATCTCGCATGGAGATCCAGCCCCGGTACTCTTCGCTGTAGTTTTTGGGGGTATAGCCGTCTACTTTGTAGGGAGCGTCCAGGTAGCCGCGATAGGGAGTGAAACCGGCAGCCATTGCTGTCGTGTATACAAACGCTTTAAATGTCGAACCGGGCTGGCGCTGTGCCTGAGTAACGCGATTAAACTGTTGCTTATAAAAATCTTTTCCCCCGACCATTGCCCGGATCTCGCCGGTACGCGGATCGAGCGCCACAAGGGCGGCTTGCTCGAAGTTTTGACCGCGACCGCTGTTTTCAACGGTTTCGATAACGGCCTTTTCCGCCGCTTCCTGCCATTCTGGCTTCAGGGTGGTTTCTACTGTTAATCCTCCAGCCTTAATCGCTGCTGGCGAGACGTGCTTGGGCAGTTCTTGTTGGATGTATTCGGTGAAATAAGGGGCAAACCTTTCGAGCCGCTTAGGACGGCTGGGTTTTGTTATCAGGGTGTCAGCGATCGCTTTCTCGGCTTCGGCGGCTGTAATGAACCCCGCCAGATGCATCTGTTGTAATACCAGATTGCGGCGCTCTTTAATCACTTGTGGATTTTTAATGGGCGAATATTGATTGGGTGCTGGTGGGATGGCAGCAAGTGTCGCCATTTCCGATAAGGTTAGTTCGTACACCGGCTTAGAAAAGTAAACCCAAGCCGCATCTGCCACGCCATAAGCACCTTCTCCCAAATAGACCAAATTTAAGTAACGTTCTAGAATTTGATCTTTGGTGTTTTCATTTTCGATTTTTTGAGCGGTTCGGACTTCCTTCAGCTTGCGCCAGACGCTACGCTCCTGATCGAGAAAAACCATCCTCGCCAGCTGTTGGGTGATGGTGCTACCGCCTTCTACAACATCTCTTGCTATCAAGTTAGAAAAGGCTGCCCTTAAAACTCCCTGGTAATCAACTCCCTGGTGTTTGTAAAAGCGTCTGTCTTCTATCGCAATGAAAGCTTGAATTAGCTGCTTGGGAATTTTGTCAATTTTGAGGGTTTCGCGAGTCGCTGGGCCGATTTGTTGAAGTATTTTGTTGTTTGAGGCTTTGATCGTCAAAGTCTCTGGTCGCATCAAGGTTAAGGCATCGCTGGTATCGGGTAAGCTACTCTCCAGCGACCACGCAGCAGTCAAAAGCGCGATCGCTCCTCCTCCCACACCTAAACCAATCCAAAATCGACGCTGATGATGGAGTGGGTTTTCTCCAGTGAATGGCTTCTTGACAATTTTAGGAAGCTCCTGAGTGGAGAAGCGCTTCAGCCGCAAGAGATTTCGCTTCAATTCCCGACGATGTCGTGATGCGTCTGCGTGTCCTTCGTCTTGTTCCTTGCCATCAATCGGAGTATCGACTGGTTCTTCTTTATTACCTACAGGAGTCTCGACTGGTTCATTTGACACCCCCGCATTGAACTTGCCTGATAAATCCTTCAGTCTTGAGATGAACTTGGTCACGTCAACTCCTCAATCACCAAAAACTTCTGGCGCAAAATTCCCTGCTTATTGTTGCCTATTTTATGGCTTGAATCCGGGATCTGTGCCTACACAATGTGAACTTATTCGCTTTTTGTCAAATTGTTATTTTTTTATTCCGTCAAAGAATACACCTAAAGTCATCCAGTTCCAAGCTTTGTTCCAGACCTTGTTGGTTGATAGCTTAAGTAACTTCAAGAAATGGGGCAAATCTCAAGGTATTTTCTACCAAACTCCTAATTATCAGCTTCTTGCTCTCTGGCTGAGCTTATTAGAGGAGCGGACGTGGTATTTGATAAAAATCTAGCTTTGAGAGGAGCGGGTTAGCGCTGAAGTCGGCGATCCCCCCTGAAAAATGTTTGCCAAGAACATTTCTCAGGGGGATCGCTTTTTGGGAACTTATCTGGAAAACAGTAACTTCGGTTTGTAGCTCAAAATATCCTTCCTAAGACAGATGCACCCGCTGGGATTAGTATAAGCGATCGCCCTTCTGGTGCCAATCCATCATGGACAATTTGCTTAACGTTTGTGCGTAATCTTCAGCCACCAAGCAGATAAATACATAAGTTATGAAGATTGCGACCAAAACTACTGGGTGCAGTAAGTTCTGTCAGTCAATTGATTGTTGATTTTATTTCGTTTTGGGTTGCTGTATTACCGCCTTATCGAGGTCAAGCGATGTTAATTGAAACAATTCTGACCGATCCTATACTCTTTCTAAGAATTATCATCCTTGTTGTGGCTTCAGTGACGCTACACGAACTCGCTCATGGTATAGCTGCTTTAAGTCAAGGTGATGACACCCCCAAAAAAAGCGGACACATGACCTTGAATCCAGTGATTCACATGGGATGGGAGTCAATTATTTTTCTTTGCATTGCTGGTATGGCGTGGGGACAAATGCCTATCAATCCCGCACGCTTTCGCCATAAGAAAATTAGCAATATTTTGGTTTCTATCGCTGGCCCTTTATTAAATCTAGGCTTGGGCATTCTGTTTCTTTTAATTCTAAAATTGGATTTCAGTTTGTTCTCGACAAAAATTCTGAGTTCTGAATTCCTCTACCTGGGTGCGTCTATCAATTTGAGCTTGTTTCTCTTTAATATGCTGCCTATTCCTCCTCTGGATGGGTTTCATGTATTCAGTGAATTTTTCCCGTCATTAAAACCTTTAGAAAGTAGCCCTTTTGGATTATTAGCTTTAACAATCCTCTTGGTTAGTGGTTTTTCTTTAGGTCTGGGTTTTATCGCGAATGCAGTCATCTGTGCGGTTGTTCCCTCAATGCAGGGATGCCAAGTTGTATTTTAGATGGATGCACTGCTTCCATCAGACTTTAGTCTGCGTCTATACAGAATAAGCCTGCGGACGCAGGCTTATTGTTTTCTAGTCAATTCCGGATTTGAGATTCATTGAACACAATCTCTATTAACGAACCGCATTGGCGGAGCCTGCGCGTTAGCGCTTAGACGCCTTAGCGTTCGCGAAGCGGCGCGGATGCGCGTTAGCGCTATAGGAGGCGAAGAAAGAGAAAGAAGAGAGATTATAAATCACTTCAGAACCCCGACTTCTTTAAGAAGTCGGGGTTCTCGCATTCACGAATCATATAGGACTGCTATAGTTAAATCTTATCTATAATTTTTTTTGCAAATCAATTGGCAGTAGCATGGATTTTGTGACGGGTTTGGGATTTTTGGCGGCAACTTTGACCACTGTAGCTTTTTTGCCTCAATTGTTTAAAGTATGGCAAACAAAATCAGCCAAAGATGTTTCCCTGGAAATGTTGATTATTTTCTGTTCGGGAGTGTTTTTGTGGTTGGTGTACGGTTTTTACATTCAATCTTTTCCGGTTATTGCTGCCAACTTGTTAACCTTAATTTTTAATCTAATAATTTTATCGCTTAAAATTAAATATGAATAGGATAATCTTTTAAGGTTTTACTTGCCTGTGATGTCTGGAGTTTTTGCCGCAGAACGTCTTTTATTTACACCCGCGACGCCTGACACCGACGCCATCCGGACTATATTTGCCTTCCCGAATGAGTACAGCGTTGGCATCACTAGCCTAGGCTATCAGGTGGTGTGGGCGTCTTTGGCAATGCGCTCCGATCTTGAAGTCAGTCGCCTATTTACAGATACTCATGAGCCGCTGCTGCGATCGCCCGAATTAGTCGGATTTTCCCTTTCTTGGGAATTAGATTATGTCAATATCCTCAATCTACTGGAATTGCTAGAGATTCCGAATCGAGCATCTGCGCGTGATGACAATCATCCCCTCGTATTTGGGGGAGGACCCGTATTAACTGCCAATCCAGAACCTTTTGCTGACTTTTTTGATGTTATTTTGCTGGGAGATGGTGAAAATCTACTCGGCAATTTTATTGATACGTATAAAGAAGTTAGAAACGCTACCCGACAAGCTCAACTAAGGCGTTTGGCGCAAGTACCAGGAATCTATATTCCTAGTTTGTATCAAGTTGAATATCACTCGCCGGATGGCTCGATCCAGTCAATTTTGCCCGTAGATGCGGAGATTCCCGCCGTCATTGAAAAGCAAACCTATCGGGGAAATACGCTTTCCGCTTCCACTGTGGTGACAGAGAAGGCGGCGTGGGAAAATATTTATATGGTGGAAGTGGTACGGAGTTGCCCGGAAATGTGCCGCTTCTGTTTGGCGAGTTATCTAACATTGCCGTTTCGGACAGCGAGTTTGGAAAGTTCGCTAATTCCAGCCATCGATCGGGGATTGGCGGTGACGAATCGGCTGGGATTATTAGGAGCATCGGTTACGCAACACCCAGAATTTGAAACTCTTCTAGATTACTTGAGTCAGCCAAAATACGACGATGTCCGCCTCAGCATTGCTTCGGTGCGGACGAATACGGTGACAGTACAGCTAGCTCAAACTTTAGCAAAACGAGACACGCGATCGCTCACCATTGCCGTTGAAAGCGGTTCGGAACGATTGCGGCAGATTATCAATAAAAAGCTGACGAATGAAGAAATCATCCAAGCTGCAATCAATGCCAAAGCAGGTGGATTAAGCAACCTCAAACTCTATGGAATGGTGGGAGTTCCGGGGGAGGAACCCGAAGATTTAGAAGCAACTGTGGCGATGATGCGATCGCTCAAAAAAGCCGCACCTGGGTTACGCTTGACACTCGGATGCAGCACTTTTGTCCCTAAAGCTCATACACCGTTTCAGTGGTTTGGAGTGAATCGGGACGCCGAAAAGCGGCTGAAAAGCTTAGAGAAGCAATTGCGCCGCGAAGGCATTGAGTTTCGACCGGAAAGCTATAATTGGTCAGCAATCCAAGCTTTAATATCCAGAGGCGATCGCCGACTTTCCCATCTTTTAGAACTGACGCGACACTACGGCGACTCTCTAGGCAGCTACCGCCGTGCCTTTAAAGAACTGCGAGGACAACTGCCGGATCTCGATTCCTACATCCACGCCAGTTGGTCGTTAGATCGAGTTTTGCCTTGGAACCACTTGCAAGGACCCTTACCAGTTGCCACCCTCCAGAAGCATCTAGCCGACGCTAAGGCTCATTTTCGGGAGGCTTCACCCTGCTTAACCTAGCCTACGGGGTGATTACGACCGTAAGGACACGGATCAGCCACTTCTGCGATTTTAGGAAAACAGCGATCGCACAGATGTAGTTGTTAGAAAGTCCCGTGAGACTCTAAGAAGAGTTTTATTCTCCCAAGGCAGGCTAACAGATGGTATTCGTAAAACCTCAATTTAATCGTAAATTTGCTTTTAAACTCACTCTAGTAGGTGCAGGAGCGCTTTTGTGCTTGATTCCCTCTGTAGAAGCGATCGCCAAAACCGTAACTTCCACAGGTGCTGCGGCAGTTGAACCAACTGTTTTGGCAGCTCAACCGCAAGGTCGCACCCAGCGGGTTCGATTTGCAAAAGGGAAAAGCTCAGCAGTTGTAGAATACTCGGTCGTGCGAGGAACGAGAGATATTTATCTGCTGGGTGCCAAGGTACGCCAGAAAATGACGATCGGCATTACCTCTCTTGAAGACAACGCTGTTTTTGATATCGTAGCTCCGAATGGGCGAATTATTGCACAAGAGGCAACTAGCTGGAGCGGCACATTGCCTAGAAGCGGGGACTATAAGATCGTTGTTGGCGGGACTAGAGGAAACGCCAGTTACAGAATGCAAGTGGGAATTAAATAATCGTTCCATTTATCAGATTTTCCCCCACCAGACGCTGTACTGGTGGGGATTTTTTTTTATAAATTGAATAGAGCAAGCAACCAAGGATAAGCAGATGTTAAAACAAGCTTTGGCGGGCGTAGGAGCATTTTTATTCCTGACCTCTTCGGTGTACGCTGGAGAACAGAGTGCCGAGAGCGATCGCTTTGAATTTTCCCTGCAAAACACAGCAGAAATTCTCCAGGTTCAACCCTTATCAACTTCCAATTCGATTGAACTTGCTCAACTTCTGAACACCCGCTGCCCACCGAATACCTCTTTATACCGTGCTGCTGAAACTAGAAATCATTTCGCCCATATTTGTGCGGCTAAGGGGGGTACTTTAGTCTTTGTTGGGGGTGCCAAAAATGGAACCCAAAACACTGTTAATGCAACGGTTCCCAGTAACAGTAGTGGTCAGTTTGTTGCTGTTCAAGGTAATACCCGTTATATTCTTACCCAAAGCCAGCTACGCATTATTCAAGGGAATCAAACCATCGTTAATGAAAGAGTGTTGCGATGGACTCAATAACGATGATTAGAGGAATAAATTAAATGCAATCAACATCTGAGTATTTTTGTGCCTATTGCGGCGAACCAAACGTTACATTTGTTGATCTAAGTGCTGGGGGTCAGCAGTCGTATATTGAAGATTGCCAAGTTTGCTGTCGCCCAAATATTCTCTACATCCGATTTGATGAAGAAACCCTTGACATTGAAATCGATAGCGAATACGAAGGCTAAAAATCAAGATTTATTGCTTCCTGCCTAGTTTACTCGCAAAAGATTTCTGGGATTTCTGGAAATGCCTTGCGCCCTTCTGAAGATAAAACTATCGACAAACAGATAGTTCCCCAAAAAACAACCGTAATCTTACGGTTATTATCTTACAAAGAAGGTCAAATTAATGGTATTTACGAAATCTGAATTCAATTGCAAACAGGCTTTGAAATTAGCTTTAGCTAGCACAGGAGCATTATTATTCTTAGCACCTTCAGTAGGTGCTGTACAACTAACTGAAAAAAGTGCCGAGAAGGTTGCTTTCACTTCTCAGCAACCTGCATCTCAAACTTTATCGACTTCCCACTCTATCGAACTAGCTCAAACAGAGGTGGGTTGTCATAGGGATGAAAGTACTTTCGTTGCTGCTGAAACGAAAAACTACTTAGTGTATATTTGCGGCGGAGATAATCCCCACACTTATGTCGGTTATGCCAAGAATGGGCGTGGTGGTATAACTGTTCCTCTTACTTCTTACAACCGTAATGTATTTACGGCTAAAAACGGTCCGTACACTTACACGGTGGACATGAGTAAGAGTCAGCTCGTTATTAAGCTCCCAAATGGCAGACGTTCTATTGAAAAGTTAATTAATAGTTTGGAGTAATACTATAGCAGCAACTCTCACTATTTAGTTGTTAGTTTTGTTTCAGGCATAATAGTGGGTGTTCAGCTTTTAGTTTTAGTACGAAAATTCATTTTTTCAGCTAATCCTTAAACAAAACGATTACTCACTTGATTACGCTCTGTCAAAGGAAGAAAATGAAATGGCATCCGTGAAACTTGGATTGAATGGCAAACAAGCATTGAAACTCGCTTTAGCAAGCGCGGGAGCATTATTATTTTTAGCACCAACAGTACAAGCAGCAGAACTCACAAAAACTGTTTCCGGTGCTAGCGATCGCCCAATCCAAATAGCTGCTTCTAACGATTGCATCAACGACATCGCAGAAGGTTTCTCTGTCGAAACAACCAATCATTATGTAGGGATTTGTTACACTCGCAAAGGCACCTTCTACGTGGGTCGTGCGAAGAATGGCAAAGGTAGCATTCTTCTCCCTGTTTCTTCTCCAAAGAGGAATGTTTATGTCGCCAAAAACGGTCGGTACACTTATACTCTCAATTTGAATACGAATCAGTTAATTATTACCTTGCCTAATGGCAGACGTTCTATCGAAAGGGTAGTCAAAATTATCGATTCCTAATTTTTTACCTGATGACTTTTTAATTTTGATTGAATCCCTGCCTTTTCACACCCAAATGAGGACATTTGGGTGTTTTTTCACGATTACGAATGAGTTTCCCGCGTCTGTCCCTCGATGACAGCACTCCAGTCGTCGTTATTCACTGCCGCTTCTAGCTTTTGCTGCCTCTTGGCATCACTTTCCTCGGCATCTGCAAGATCCTTAGTGAGCGTGCTATCTGCCATCGCCTTGCGAAGTTTGAGCTTTTTCTCCTCATAGGCGTTGCGCTCTTCGGGCGACATGGCTGCTTTTGCAACTTCGCCCACCGTGCTAGCCCACATCCCACTGACCTCAGCGTTACCAGGCGGAACGCTGCCGAGTTCGGAAATCCACGCCTCTCGCAAATTTTCCATGTCCGTGCGTTTCGGGAACTTGAACGCCTGCACCCGCACAAACGCGCAAGTTTCTCTCCCATTTTGAGCGACATGACCATTCAGGGAAAGCAGCACATTCCGCGAGTATCCGATATATTGCGTCTGACGTTGGGTATTTAACACAGCGTACACCCCAGCAATTTTCGCATTCTGAACGCGATCGCACCAATTCTGAAGCGGTAGCACTTCAGTTCCATCGTTTTCAAGATCGACAAGAGTCGCTATCTCAGGGGCAGCGTGTTCGTCGTCGGAGCTATACAAAAAGTCGTGCAGCCCCCGGTGCCCTTCGGGTACATTTTGGTGTTCAACGGGCACATTCTGGTTTGTCTCCACCTGAATTAGTCTCCATTCAATGAATTTGCTACCGGGAGCCAGCCAATCCTGGGATTTATCCACTCCCGATAACTTGTTTATAGTTTAGGGCGTGGGCAGTGGTGATTTGAGTCCCGCTTAGTATGACTTAGTTCAACGGGTGGTTCGCATATAGCTCAACAGCCAATTCGCCGCTGTTGCCCGACGAGTCTGCCTGGGACCAAATTCACCCAATTTGTAGCCTTTAAAGCCGAGTTGTTCTTTTAGTAGCTGCTTGTTCTCTGCCGGAATCGAGCGAGTCAGCTTCACCGTTGGTGGACGGTTCTCAATGAAATCAGGCGGTTGTGGATATTCATCTCGCCATTCTGGGGGAACTTCGCTCGCGTCCCATTGATTCGCCGCTGCGTCGTAGCGATAACCCAAGCATTGCCACACCAGTTGGTTCACTGTGGCATCATCAATTTCATCGTTCAGGATAGCCCAAATCGTTTCGGTATTCAGCGGCGGTAAGTTAGACATGAGAATGAACAATTAACAACAAAAGCTGTATCAATAAAATACAACTTTTTCCTTGACTAAATATCTCTGGAGAATTCCATTCGCACTTTTTACAAAAATGGTGCGCTCTCACGGCTGTTAACTTGCCAAAAGTTGATTTCTTCTGTTAAGCGTTGATTCTTCCTGGGTGTGCCACACGGGAATCTCAATACAAAATTCTGTTCCTTGTCCAGGTACCGATACGCAATTAAGCGAACCTTTGTGCTTCTCTACTACAATCTGATAGCTAATGGATAACCCTAGCCCAGTACCTTTGCCGACAGGCTTGGTGGTAAAAAATGGCTCAAATAATCGGGCTTTAACATCTTCATTCATGCCCTGTCCGTTATCAGCAATCCGCACAAGAATTGTATTAGAAGGAGTAAGTTCTGTGCGAATCGAAATTTGACTGGGTTTGTTGCAAAATTCATCCAAACTGCGAATCCCCGAAATAGAACCTTCCTTGGGGGATTCGCTACTGTAACGCTCTAGCTCATCAATCGCATTACCGAGCAAATTCATAAATACCTGGCTCATTTGCCCTGGGTAACATTCCACCAAAGGTAAATCAGCATACTCTTTAATCACTTCAATTTCTGCATGGTTGCCATGTGCTTTTAGTCGGTTTTGCAAAATCAGCAGGGTATTATCAATCCCTTCGTGAAGGTTCACTTGCTGCATAACCTGTTCATCATTGCGAGAAAAATTCCGCAACGATAGCACAATCTGATGAATACGCTTTGCCCCTATTTCCATTGAAGACATCACTTTAGGCAAGTCTTCTCTGAGAAAATCTATGTCGAGTTCTGCGATTTTTTCTTGCATCAAGCAGCTAGGATTGGGGCACTCTTGCTCGTAAAGCGTCACTAAATCAAGCAAATTTTGCACATAGTCAACTGCATAATTTAGGTTCCCATAGATAAAGCTAACAGGGTTGTTGATTTCGTGAGCCACCCCTGCTACCAAACATCCCAAATTGGACATTTTTTCTTTTTCAACGAGTTGGGATTGGGCTTGTTGCAGGTCGTGCAAAGCTTGCTCTAAATGCTTTGATTGAGCAACAGCTTGGGCAGCGGTGGCACAACTTTGCTCGTAGAGTTCCGCTTGATGAATATTAAGGGCGAGTTGTTCAATATCACTTTCTTGTTGATATTGGCTCACCACTGCATCTAGAGCCTCAAGTAGGTTGGTAGAAGACTCTGTAAGAATGTAACGTAGATGCGGATTGTCTAAGGTTAGTTCTTCAGGGGTTGCTTGGGCGATCGCTCTCGCTTGCGCGATATATTGGCGTATGTGCTGGTCTAAATTTAGCGGTGGCTCAAAGTACATTGACCGAACAACGGATGATGGTTGACCCGGTAGTTTCATCTCCGGATTGCCCTCGATTAAACCACTATGCGACCGTTCCATCAAATCCAGGTCAGCTTGCAAAGTAAAGCGCAATTTCTCTTGCTCGGCAATATCTTTTGTACAGACCAGTCTTAAGGCGAACAGTGCCGTGCGTTGAGATAACATCCGCTGACGACCACTGATATTAACCACCGCTGCGTTAATTTCCCGCACTGTATTAATTTCGTTTAAATGTAAATAATTAGCCAAGACAAGTACCGGCAATAATTCAAATAACCTTAAAGATTGCGGAATTATACCATTAGCCGTTTTTTTTGTCATGGTACTTGTTAGATTTTTTTGAAGTGAAAAGCAAAAAAACCGCGAATCTACTGTATAGTCACGTAAATCTATGACTAAGTTCCAGTTTACTTGTAATTTAAAGATGCAGCTTTGACTTCCTCCGAATTGTTGCTTGGCTATTCCTGAAAAACTATGAACCAAAGCGGTGCAAACTTTAGTGCATTTTTATACGGATCTAAAAAATTAGCGTCACTTAAAGGCCTTCGTGAATCTCAACCAGCTTCATCTCAGCTTCATCTAATTGTGAGAAGTTTCACAAATTCAATACAATTTGCCGAATTCTATCTGCTTTTCAATGCATGGAATTGAGAAGATTGAGCAAGCCCTCAATCAGGAATTCCAGATCGATAGCTTCAGCTTTTTCCTGAGTTTCGGTTGTTGGGTTGGCGTAGTGCTGTTGATAGAGGCGTAAGATTTCAAGAAGGTCTCGGATATAACTATTGGTCTGCACCAGGTTGCCGCCGATAAAATTTACCGAGTCGTTAATTTCGTAGGCGATACCGACAACTAGACAGCCGAGGTTGGGCATTTTTTCGGTTTAAATTCAGTTGCGTTTGGGTTCGTTGTAACTGTTTTACCGACTACAAACAAGGCTTGGCGAGCAAAACGGGACTGGCAGTTCAAGAAGACTTGTGTATAGACAGTAGCCCAAAGAATAAAGAACCCCAAGAGATAGCTTTCTTGGAGTTCCGGGAAATTATGGAAATTTAGTGGACATGATATGACTCAGCAGCGGGGGAAGCGGGAAGTTTTTAGCGATTACTGATTACCGATTCCCTTTCTCCAACTCGGATGTGCGAATCATTCCTCAGCCTTAGCACCTAGACGGAGGAAGACTTTACTGCGGCGAACCCCGTCATCGCTGCCGTAGCTGCTAAAGGCAAGCGAATTTAGCTCGTTAAATAACGGTTTTGCCACCAGTTCCACCACTCTGACAATGGGCAGCTGACGCTCTAAGAACGCCTGACTAGATGCCCAGTCTAGATACAAATAGCCGTTATTTGGCTGGGGTAAAGAGGTGATGTTTGCCTGGAAGCGATCGCTCTTGACGAGAGAATTATCAGGAGCCTTAATCGCTTGATTCATTGCTTCGATCGAAGTGGTGAAAATCTCGTACTTGCCGACACTGGCATGAACTCCTTTCACCTGTGCCTCTAGCTTGACTGAATCTTGGTCTTCACCCTGATTCTTATCGGCAGTGGTTGTGAGTTGTGTCCAGGCAGAGATCGGTTGATTCTCCAGGGTAAATGAGCTAACGCTCAACCCTTGCTGTTTGGCAACAGCATCTAGACGATCGATTGCCGCTTCTGCTTTTGTCGTTGCTGATTTCTCGGCGACAAAAATCCAATCTGAATCTTTGCGGTCGGCACGAGGTAGCATTCCTAAAGCGTACTCGCCTTGCACCCAACTAAAGATATCTTGCTTTAAATCAATGCCCCAACGAGCTTGGAGATTCGCGATGGGTTGATCGATCAGTTGGACAAGGCTATCATCGCTATCTAATCCAGAAGTGAGTTGAGTCCACAGTTGCTCTAAGTTACTACCAGAAGCCGCGATCGCTATTTTCTCTGGTAGATACTGCAACGCTCCGACCGGTTGAGATAGGCTGGGAGTTGTCGGGGGGATTTCCTGTCCGGTAGCCGCTAATAAAGCGGTTTCTGCCAGCAATCCTTGAGTTTTTGGAGAGATGGCGATGGCTAAACTCTCATAGGTTGGGTCAATTTCCATCTGTGAATTGTTCCCCAGCAACTTCGCCAGCGCGGGTAGATTCACATAAGTCAGACCAATTTTCGGCTGAGAGATGCTTTCGATTGCCCGCTGATAAGAAGTTGAATCGCTGAGGCTGAGATTGGGCGCTTGCACATTATTAATGGCTTCTTTCAGCACCCTAGGATCATTGGCAAACAACACAAAGCGATCGCCAACAACTGCGGTAGCAACCGAGTTTTGAGCTGAGGCGCGGTTTATTGCGTCTTTTGGCAATGCCGATCTATCGCGGTTGTAAAAGCCTTTATTTCCAGCATCTTGAGTTTTGACGACCGACTCTTGATTCTTATAAATCAGCTTGACACCTTTATAAGTCTCAAAGACTAAATCTGTCTCAACATTTGCTTGCTTCTGCCAGAACAAATCCACAAACTCGCGGCTGCGTTGCGGATTTTTGGTGGTGACAGCCAGTAGCAGCCCGCGCTGCTCTCCATTGTCACGGGTGCGATCGATATCTAAGCTGGTGAGAGCCAGCGTGATTTCATCCCCCAGCCAGGGTTGGATATCTCGGCGATAGTCCAGATCCGTGTTCGCGAGTAAGCTTTGTTTAAATTGGTTGAGTTCTGCACGCGATCGCTTGCGGTTCGCGGGACGCGCTACAGCCTGCCGCAACCCTTCCAACCGATCTGGATTCACAAGCAATGACACCATTACGGGTGCCTTTTTCGGCACAAATATGGTGGCAGATGGGTTCGTCACCTCCCCACCCCCTAGAAGGGCGAGAGGACTGTTTGCCCTCAGCCAGTAAAAGCCACCGGCACCAATTAACAGCAGCACTAAAACGCCAGCTGCCAGAACGTAGAAAAACGAGCGTCGCTTCATGGTGAAATGTAGACCTTGGGTGAGCGCGATTCAGCTAAGAACACTAATCCCGATGCCAGAACCTATTATTTCAGCTCATCGGACTGCCAACTATTAAAATCTTAGTTAATCTCCAGCGTTGCACAACCTCATGTCTGCTCAATCTTTTCGCCAAGATATTCCCCAGATTAGCGTAGAAGAACTTGCCAGCCGTCTTGCCGATTCCCCTGAGAGTCTGCAATTGGTGGATGTGCGAGAACCACAGGAAGTTGCGATCGCTAGCATTGAGGGTTTTGAAAACCTCCCCTTGTCGGAATTTGCCGACTGGGCTGACCAAATCCAGACCCAGTTCGATCCGCACGCCGAGACGCTGGTTCTCTGTCATCATGGCATCCGTTCGGCGCAGATGTGCCAGTGGCTACAAATGCAAGGCTTCACCAATGTCAAAAATATTGTTGGTGGCATCGATGCCTACTCAATCCGAGTCGATCCGACAATTTCCCAATACTAACGATCCCAGTACAAAACTATCTTGAAGCTGGAACCTCTTCCCCAACCCCTTTCCTGCAACAAGAGGACAAGAATTCTCTTTCTTCCCTACTCAGGAAAAAGGCTGGGGCTAGATTTTTTAATTAAATACGGTTCACGATATTGTTTTAATTTTGGTAGTGGTGAATAGTAATGGTTAAGAGCGAAGGGAGGCGTTGTAATGATGCACAAAATACCAAATCGCACCAATGTGATTACTCAACTTCTTGGAGAAAGATAAGGTTTTAC
>NZ_JAMPJZ010000088.1:0-20059 GCF_039961835.1 Trichocoleus sp. ST-U1 | reverse complement strand
GTCTGGAAGCGTTGGAGATGCGATTGGGTTTGGGCACTCCCGATATCGTTGTGGCAGATATTGGTTGTGGATCTGGCATTCTCTCAATTGCCGCAATGCTTTTAGGTGCCGAAAGGGTTTATGCCGCAGATCTTGACCCGATGGCGGTGCGAGCCACCCACAGCAACCGAGAACTCAACAAAATTAGCCCCGATCGGTTGATTGTGGAGCAAGGCAGTATCGACCGCTTAATGCAATTGTTACATGAGCCGGTCGATGGCATTCTTTGCAATATTCTGGCGGAGGTGATTATCGACTTGATCCCGCAGATGACAGAGATGGCTAAACCCAGCACTTGGGGGATTATTAGCGGCGTTTTGCTGGAACAAGCGAAACCCATTGCCGATACTTTAGAGCAACACGATTGGATTGTTGCCACCCTCTGGCGGCGTCAAGAGTGGTGCTGCTTTAATATTCGACGCTCATAAATTAGGACTGAGTGGGGAGGACTGAGGACTGAGGGAGGAGAGAGGACTGAGTGCTGAGGACTGAGGACTGAGGTTTGAGGACTGTTAGCAAAGCAGTGCGAAGCACGGGCTGAGTAAGGTATGAAAGGTCTTAAATCAGACGTACCAATTAACTACCGATCGCTTTTTATAGCTTTTTACTGAGATTTTAGCCCTCAGTTCTCAGTCCTCAGTCCTCAGCCCTCAGTCTTCAGTCCTCAGTCCTCAGCCCTCAATCTTCAAGCTGAGTGGACGACATCCTGACAGAATTTGGTGCATATTCACGACAGCACCAATAATGGCGATCGCGGGTGCTGTAAATCCAGTCGCCTCGACTTGCGCCACAATCGTATCCAAGGTGCCGATCAGTTCTTCTTGTTCCGGTCGAGTTCCCCAGCGCACCAACGCTACTGGCGTCTCTGGGCTTAAGCCTGCTGTCTGAAGTTGTTCCGTAATGTAAGGTAAGTTGTGAACGCCCATGTAGATGACAATGGTTTCAGAACCGTGGGCGATCGCTTGCCAGTTCACGGCGGGTCGATACTTTCCGGCGGATTCGTGTCCGGTAACAAATGTCACCGAGGAGCTATAAGCGCGGTGAGTTAAAGGAATTCCTGCATAAGCGGGTGCGGCAATCCCAGATGTCACTCCCGGTACTACTTCCACCGGCACTCCCGCATTTACCAAGTCTTCCATCTCTTCGCCGCCCCGACCAAACACAAAGGGATCGCCACCTTTGAGGCGCACCACAATTGCCGCAGTTTGGGCTTTTTCAATTAACAGTTGAGTCGTCTCTTCCTGTAACAGGGAATGACGCCCCATCCGCTTTCCAGCGTCAATTTTTTCGGCTTGGGGATTAATCATTGCCAAAATTTGGGGACTCACCAGAGCGTCGTAAACTACGACATCGGCACACTCCAACAGCCCTTTTCCTTTGAGGGTTAATAAACCAGGATCTCCTGGCCCTGCACCCATTAGATATACTTTACCCAAACACGTTCTCCTGTTTACCTGTGTGTTCTCTGACAGTGTGAGGTTCATTGACTTCTCAAATCCCAAATTAAATCCGCTAATTCTGCGCTAGCGCCGATTGGTTCAGCCATCTGGAGTTTTGCCGATGGAAACTGCTGGGATAATCGCTCAACTGTTTGAGCGATCGCATCCGTAATTCCCCCAGCAAATAGAAAATAAGGCAGGATGGCGATTTTTTCCTTCCCCGCCTCAACCAACGCTTTCACCCTGTCCTCTAGGCTGGGTGGCACTGACCAGTAAGCAGGCACCGCGTCCAAAGTCCGTGCAATGGTTTCTACTGATTGATTTCCCCCAGCACGGCGGCTTCCGTGAGCTAGGAGAATCCGAGCGTCTGCTGTTATCGAAGCGAATTGACTGGCTAACAGACGGCTCAAGCCGAGGTGAGCGCCTAAGTGAGGACGAATGTCAAGTTTTAATTTAGAGCCAAACGCTGCTTGAGCGATCGCAACTTCCTCTGGGATATCCTCCATGACGTGAACTCCCGGCAGTAGAAACAGCGGCAACACCTGAATGCAGGGGTTCTCAGAATGGTACTCAGATGCAACAGCGCGATTCTGCTTTATAGACGCCACGCGATTCTGCTTCGCAGACGCTACGCGAACGCCAAATTGCCGAATTTGCTCGTGCAACGGCTGGGTTGCCAATTCTAGCACTGCTGTACCCACCAGTGGTTCTTGTAAAGACGTAAAATTTCGCGTCTCTAGCATGGGCGATGCACCCAAGCGGCGAACGGGTTGAAATGCCTGCACCCAGGCATTCTCTGACCTTTGTGCCTTCTCGTAGATCAGGGTTGCCAGCTGTTCAACAGCGGCTTGGGGGCGAGGGTCGCGGCTTCCGTGAGAGACCAGTAGATAGGCAGATGACTTGGGCAAGTGTGTAACTACAGGCTTTTGAGCAGTTTCTTTATTCAATTTGATATCGTTTCCAGCAACAATTTCTGTATCAATCGTTTCCAATTGACAATTTCTCCCGGTGGTTTACCCATTTGGGCACCGCTAAGGCTTAGAGGATTTCTAATATTATTAATAACTTATTCATAAAAATAGAGCCACTGGGCTACACCTCCCCGTGACTCTATCTTTTTTAATTGAGTTTTACTGCTGACGATTTACTGTTTAACTTCAGCAGATGGATCGGCGACATACTGAAAATCCGGTTCCGAGTTCCAAGGCCCGCGCTCATCTTTACCATTCGTAGACAAGTTGAAGTAAAGATTGACCGTTTCATCCGGCTGGATATTGCCAAAGAAAGGATCTGTTAATTTGCCCAACGAAGAAAGTGCATTCATGAACATCTTCGTATGAGAAATTTCGCGAGTCAACAAATGTACCAAGGTGTCTTTTGTACCTTGATCTGGAGCCATTTTGATCAGCTCCTCATAGGTTTGACGTGCCCCAGCCTCAGCGGCGATGTCTGCCCGCAGATCGCGCACAACATCCCCACCTTCATTGATATAGTTCGCTGTCCAAGCGCTTCCTTGGCTATCTAAAAAGTGTGGTCCCATGCCGCGTACAGCAAAGAGCGTACTCCGGTACGCTTCTGTTTGATCGACATTCTTGGTATGTGATTCAATCAGTTTGCCAACCATTTCTAAGTGGCTAAACTCTTCGATTGCAATATCTTGGAGCATATCCCGAATACCAGGATTTTCGCAATGAAACGACTGCACCCAATACTGTAAAGCGGCTGTTAATTCACCCGTTGCTCCCCCAAACTGCTCTAGCAGTAGCTGGGCATAACGTGGATTCGGCTCTGTGATATTAACAGTATGAATGGGTTCTTTTTTATGGAAAAACATGAATGGATTCCTTTCCTCTATTTGCCGGATCGTTGAGCGCTTGCCAATATTTCTTGTAAAGGAATTCAAAAAAAACGATTCTTTTTCCTTCACAAATCAAGGTATATACCCATACTTTAGATCGGCTGTCAAAGGTATTCCTGCCTCATCGGGTAGACTTAGCTCATGGATTTTTCTATAACCAGAGGAGGACACAAAAAACAAAATTGAAATCTCAGTTGAGGCAATTTTTTAGCTAAAACCGTTCCAATCGCTCAACCGAGGATGAAAATCGCTGATAAGGCAGCAAAAGCTAAGCAATACTGCACTGTTCTAGCTTTACAGCCATTGCACTGGCGTGACGCCACCATTCATAACCACCCGCCCACCGCCGCGATGGTAGATGTCCAATGGGTGCCTTGTCGCTAAATTTCAAACCAGAGTCAGGAATATACGGGTTGTGGGTAGGCCAGCCAACGCGATCGCAAAAATTGCTATATTCTCCCCCAACCTCCAGAAAAATTTGCTTTTGCACGCTGAAACCAAAGCGCCCCTGGCTGTACTTTACCCATAACTGGTCAATCGTCCATAAATCCTCGCAAGGAAACTTTTGAATATCGCTGTTGAATAGATAGTTATTGCTTGACTTGCCGACTACCAGACACATCACTGCCCAGGTTTCCCGATCGGCTTCTTTCCATTTCTTTTTAGCGAGTAAATCCCGCAATTTTGTATAGTCAACTCCAACCTCGGAATTCAAGGCACTACCACCCGGTCGTTGAGATTGAGTTAGAACCGGAGATGTAGGTCTGGGGTTTAAATTTTGCTGTACCGCTTGCAAGGCAGAGGCAGCGTCTGGGTAACGATCTTTAATGTTATTTTGTAGCAGCCGATCCAAAATTTGACCCAGGCGATCGCTAACTTTTCTCTCCTTGGGTAAAAAATTGCGCCACGCCCACCCGTTATTCATAATGTCATACATATTCAGGGGCGAAACGCCTGTGAGCAAGTAGATACAAGTGACGCCCAAACTGTAGAGGTCGCTGGAGGGCAGGGCTTTGCCTCGCGTTTGTTCGGGTGCCATATAATCCGGGCTACCAACGATCGTGCCGGTGTTGAACACAGCAGTGTCTGTGAATAGCTTGGCAATTCCAAAATCAATCAAGATCAACTGACCTTCCCTTTCTCCTGGGTAAGAGGAGGTTGAGGGGGTGCGTCGGATAATATTCGCTGGCTTAATATCTCGGTGAATCACCCGATGTTCGTGGATATATTGCAAAACTGGCAACAAATCCTGCAAAAATTCCCAAATCTGCGTTTCGTTATAAATGTCCCGTTGCTGCAATTCCTCCGCTAGAGTGTGCCCGCAAATCAACTCCTGCACTAAATACAGCTGCTGCTGCTGTTCAAAGTGGGCGAAGAGGGAGGGAATTTGCGGATGTTTCCCTAGTTCATTGAGGTGTATCGCTTCCTGACGAAATAAGGAAACGACCTTTCTAAAACTGGTCGGCTCTTGCTGTGGGAAGCAGAGTTGCTTAATAACACACTTGGTTTTGGAGGGAATATGCTCATCCACCGCCAAAAAAGTTCTTCCCATGCCGCCTTTGCCGATTGGTTTAACTGGGCGATAGCGGTCTTTCAGCAATAATGCTTGCCCACAACACAGGCAAAATCTTTGGTCAGAAGGATTTTGGGGTCTTTGACATCCAGCGCTAACACAATAGATCATGGCAGCCGCGATCGCACTCCCTGTTGATATTCATCTCCAAGATATCCTCAATTGGAGAGATGACCATAGGGTGTATCTGTTATAAAGCTGAGTGTGGTTAACTGGCGGCTTTACCCGTTTCTCAGCACTTTAGAAGCGATCGCGCAGCTTGAAACAATAATTCTTTGCTAACAAGATTATTGCTTCTCTGCTTGATAAATATAGACATTGTCGAAAGCTCCTACCGACTCAAAATGATAAGAAGGCAGGAACGAACTAACCGACAAATCGGTGCGATAAATGCTAAAAAAGATAAAATTTTGCCGCTCTGTCGTTTCAGCAATCAGCCGCTTCACCTGCGGGCTGCCCGTCTCAACTAATAACATACATTGACGCTTCAAAAAATTCTCAAAGTTTTCTGGAGCCTTTTCACAAACATTGTCTTTTATGTACACCGTTAGTTGCTGTAAGGCAAATTCTTCGTACTCCTCCTGAGTGGGATTCGTCAGCGCCATCGCTACACCAAGTCCAGCCAAAGCGACTCCCGCAATCGTTGTAATAACCTGTAAACCCTTCATGGGATATTAAAACCATTCTTTTGTAGCCTTTGACTACGGCGATCGCCGTCTGAGTTCCAGGTTAACTGACGAAAGACTGGATCAACTGGCAAGCACAATGCTATATTAAAAATCTGAAATGGCGAGCGTAGCCAAGTGGTTAAGGCAGTGGATTGTGGTTCCACCACTCGGGGGTTCAAGTCCCCTCGTTCGCCCTGGCTCTTGTATAGACGTAGATCATCCGTCTCTC
The DNA here is from genome assembly GCF_039961835.1 of Trichocoleus sp. ST-U1. Lineage (NCBI taxonomy): Bacteria > Bacillati > Cyanobacteriota > Cyanophyceae > Leptolyngbyales > Trichocoleusaceae > Trichocoleus > Trichocoleus sp. ST-U1. The sequence goes on along the minus strand of NZ_JAMPJZ010000088.1, from coordinate 14,253 downwards.
AAAAGTCATTACTTTTGGGTGCGACTACTACAAACAAAGACCCCTCTCCAGAAGCCTGCGGAATATGGCTGCAACACTGGGAGGGGTTATTAATATTATTGTTGTGACGCACACTACTTGAGGGGAACAGCCTTTACATCAACCGTGTCTGAATTGGAAGTTGACCCAACACCTGCAACATCCGCTTCAGAGACCGCTTGCTCGTCACGAGACTTGAGGCGCTGAGATAGCATTTGGGAAACTTCAGCAACCAGGAGCGTCAGAATCACACCATCGTCAATCCATCCGATGATGGGTATGAAATCCGGGGCAATATCAATCGGGCTGAAAAGATAAAGTAATGATCCTAGAATTACCCACCAACGATACTTAGGATTGCGGATCGAGTTGCGATACCAGTTGTAAATTGATTGGATTGAAAAATTATTCATTATTGAATCCTCTAGTTATTTTTAATATTGACAAATCTACCAGCATTATGTAGGTGTGGATATCCACCCGAAGTTTGACTAGAAGATTCGACACTCGCGGGAGAACCTCGTCCTTTAGTTCAGTCTGAATGACAATGCTTGTCTAAAATTGGAATGGCTTCAAGTTGTTAAAGAAAATTAAAAGCTTGGGGAGTGTAGGAGGAAAGAATCGACCGTGACTTTTCAAGAACTGATTGAGAAGGGTGGACCAGCGATGTGGCCTCTGCTGGCTTTATCGCTGCTGTCTCTGGGCACTATTTTTGAGCGCCTGTGGTTTTGGGCAAGAATCTTGACCAAAGAAAGAGAAACTGTGGATCGGGTGCTAGAAGCAGCAACTCGCAACTGGGGAGTTGCCACTGAGATTGCTCACCAAGCTAGAAAACAGCCGATAGGGCGTTATCTGTATGCTCCCTTACGACTCTCTAACCCCGACCCAGAAATGTTTAGGCTGGCACTGGAGGCAGCCGCAGATGAGGAATTAGCTTCAATGCGCCAGGGCGATAAAATCTTAGAAGCGGTGATTGCCCTTGCGCCTTTACTAGGATTGCTGGGAACCGTGTTGGGATTGATCAGATCGCTGAGTGGTATTCGCCTTGGCGATCTCGGAACGTCTTCAACCGCTGGAGTGACTCTAGGGATTAGCGAGTCTCTGATCAGTACGGCAGCTGGGCTGATAGTCGCCATTACCAGCCTTGTCTTCTATCGACTGTTTCAAGGTTTTTTGTTTAACCAAGTCAAAATTTTCCGGAGAGCGGGAAATGAGCTGGAGTTAATGTACCGCCAGGAATGGCCCAAACTTGGTATCGATCGTCATCCGATGAAGGCGAAAGTAGAAACTTCAGATACGGCTGAATCCTAGAAGCCATTGGTCATTGGTCATTCGTCATGGGTTATTAGTCAGTAGCGAAGAATTAGGGGCTAAGGACTCATGACTTTTTAAATTCCCCTGTTGTTTGAACTTATGAAGATTAACTTAGATAATCCGGGTGATGACGCCCGAATTGAGATTGTTCCCCTAATAGATGTCATCTTTTGTATCCTGACTTTCTTTCTGTTGGCTGGGTTGCAATTAACTCGTCAGCAAGCAATTAGCGTAGACTTGCCCAAAGCGAGTAGTGGCACTCCGCAGATGCGAGAGATGTTGATGGTGAGCTTAGATGATTTTGGTCAAATCTATGTGGAACAGCAGCAGATCAATTCAAAAGATCAGCTGACTCAGTCTTTGCAGAATTACCGCTCGACAAATCCAAATGGATTGATGGTGCTGTACGCTTCTCGGACTGCAAGTTACAACGATGTCATCCAGGTACTGGATTTGCTGCGAGATGTGGGAGGCGATCGCGTGTCTTTAGCGACTCTACCCGGTTCCGGTGATGCGGCGGCTGGCTCTAATACGCAGGTTCCTACGGCTCCTAGTCCCGGTTTAGCGCCCTATTCCGGCAACGCTCCTATCCAACCTTATAATCCTTATGCGCCACCCAGTCCATCAGCCAATCCATACAATCTGGGTCAGCCGCAATTGCCGGTGGCTCCGGGACAACCAGAGATTAATCCCACGATTCCTGGTACTGTACCCGTGACACCGACGGTTCCAGCTCCCCAAGGGACTGATTCTGCTCCCAAGAGGTAGGGACAATTCTGTCAATTTACAGAGGTCGAGGCGCGATTGTTTGTTTAAGGTAGGGATAATCAAAAGATTTTTTCACGCCTCAACTTCTGGATAGGAGGTTTATAAATATGGATTTAATTGATGTGCTGATTACCTGGTTGGTAACAGCCGCCAGTTTGTTAATTATTAGCAAGCTGCCACTCGGAGTTGAAATTGATAACCCAGGAATTGGTTATATTTCGGCAGCCGTTTTTGGAATTTTAAATGCAGCGATTAGCTTTGTATTTTTTACCTTGCCGAATACGCTAACATTTGGCATCTACGGATTTTTTGCAAAGCTTCTGACTTTGGGTTTATTCTCTTTTGTCCTTAATGTCATTGCACTGACAATAGCCGCGAGATTGATTACAGGCTTTCGTTTGGAAAAAGGGATTTGGAGTGCGGTCATCGGTGCGATCGCTCTCGCCGCTGTCAGCAGCTTTATTACCAGTGTTGTGATTGGTCAGCCAACAGCAATTGCGTAAAGAGTCGATCGAGGGGTAGGCATCAATTAGCGTAAACTAACCAATAACTTTAAAAGCCCGTTTTCTGATAGAAACCGGGCTTTTTGCTGCTCAGTTTTTCGGCTGGAGATCCCTCATCGCTCCCTTGTTCCAGGGGGCGATGAAAAAGTTGCAAGAACTTTAAGCGGGAACTTGAATTTTTTGGCTGCCGGCAAGTCCAAAAGCGGCGTGGATGGCTTGTAAGGCGGTGACGCCCTGATTTTCTGCTACGACGCAGCTGATTTTTATTTCAGAAGTTGTAATCATCTGAATATTGATTTGGTGTTGGGAAAGCGCTTCAAACATTTGGGCGGCGACACCGGGTTGCCCGACCATACCGGAACCGACGATACTTACTTTAGCGATCGCTGTATCCACTAAAACTTCACCGCAGCCTAAGGATGGTGCGAGTTTTTCGAGTGCTGCTTTCGCTTCTGCTGCATCTGCTTGGGCGACGGTGAAGGCAATATCGCGGGTCCCGATCCCATTCACCACGCGACAGCGTTGGGATTGGATAATCATATCCACGCTGATATTTTTCTCAGCCAAGAGTCCAAAAACTTGAGCTGCCATCCCTGGACGATCGGGGATATGACGAATGGCGAGACGCGCTTGATTGAAATCAAGGGCAACACCGCGCACGGGGGGAGCGGAGTGCTGAGGACTCAGGGCTGAGGACTGAGAAATTTTGCCCTGTTGTTCCACACTACTTTCTACAATTCTGTTTTGGTGGAGTGGGGAATTGTTGACCTCGAAGGTTTGGCACAAAAGAGCGATCGCGCGATCGCAATCATCCGCATCAATGACGCAACTAACTTTCACTTCCGAGGTGGAAATCATCTGAATATTGATCCCAGCACTAGAAAGCGTAGCGAACATCTGCGCTGCTACACCCGGACGCCCAATCATTCCCGCACCCGCGATCGAGACTTTGGCAATTTGCCTGTCTACCATCACCTCGGCTTCTCCGTCTTCTGGGTTGTTTGAGCTGCGGAGGGCGGGCGCGATCGCTGCGGCTACAGCTTCTGCCCGATTAATGACGTTTTTGCTAACTGTAAATGCAATATCGTTGGTGTTGCCTTCGTGAATCGACTGGATAATCAAGTCGATGTCCAAGGCTTGATGGGCAATTTCACCAAATAACCGCGCCGCCACGCCAGGACGATCTGGCACCCGCAACAGCGCTATTTTCGCTTGGTCGGTATCAAATTCTACCCCATCGACAGGACGGGCAATTTCTAAATCTTGGAGCGATCGCGGCTTGGGCATTGGAGAAATTACCCTTGTCCCAGGATCATCCGTCCAGCTGGAGCGCACTACCAACTCTACGCCATAATTTCGGGCAATTTCCACCGCGCGAGGATGCAGTACCTTTGCCCCTAAACTAGCTAACTCAAGCATCTCATCGGAGGTAATCTCCGCCATCAGCTGGGCTTCCGGCACTAACCGGGGATCGGTGGTAAAAATTCCTGGCACATCCGTATAGATTTCGCAACAGCTGGCTCGTAAAGCTGCCGCCAGTGCCACCGCCGAAGTATCGGAACCGCCGCGTCCCAAGGTAGTAATTTCCAACTCTTCGGTACTGGAGATGCCTTGGAAACCCGCCACCACAACCACCTTACCCGCGTCTAAGTGACGTTCCATCCGATGTGTCTGGATATGCAGAATCCGGGCGCGGGTATGTTCGGCTTCGGTAACAATTCCAACCTGTGCGCCAGTGAGAGAAACCGCTGGCTGTCCCAATTCCTGCAATGCCATACTCAGCAAGGCGATTGAGACTTGCTCGCCAGTAGAGAGCAGCATATCCATTTCCCGACGAGAGGGATTTGTAGAAATTTGGTTGGCTAATTTCACCAATCCATCAGTCGTCTTCCCCATTGCCGAAACTACGACAACCAGCGAGTTGCCCATCTGGGCTGTTTTTAAAACCCGCTGAGCGACTGCCTGAATGCGTTCCACCGAACCAACTGAAGTGCCACCGTATTTCTGGACAATTAACGCCATAATTCTCTCACCAATCCTGCCTAGGGATATACCCACAGGCTTTAGCCTGTGGCTACACAAACCAAGCCCGCCTAAGCTCGTAAGCGCACTAAAGGTGCGACAGGCTGACACGGCAAGGCATTTTATCTTCTTTTAACCTAATTAAATTATCAGACTTGCCGGGACAAAACAGGCTGACTTTAGATTGTGTTGATTGATTATCCTCAAACATCTATCGCAGGTAGTGTGGAGATAGAGCGAAGGGCTTAAGGATTTTCAAGGATAATGCGATCGCTAAAAATTCCAGATGCACAAATTCAAAGATAGCTGTGTTAGTTGAGTGGGCATCGCCCACCTGACAGCTCTAGTGCGATTTGATAAGCATTGCGAGGCGCTTTCCTAGCCATGCTGCACTCTCCGCCAAAACTTCACCTTTAAACCCTCGCGGGGATAGACTGTCGGTAGCATCACCATATCCAAGTTTTGTCCGGGAAGCAGTTCCCACTCATACTCGCGGACTAACAACGCAGCAAACAACTTGATCTCCAGCTTGGCAAACTCCCTGCCCAGACATTCTCTCAGTCCCCCACCAAAGGGGATATAGCTCATCGGTTTTTGTTTATCCTCCGCCCGTTCGGGGGCAAAACGCTCTGGGTCAAAGCATTCTGGCTGAGTATAGATGCGGCTATCTTGATGAGTCGTGCCGCTGTGATAAAGTACCTTCCAACCTTTGGGGATTAAGTGGCCATTAAACTCGCAAGATTCAATGACTTCTCTAGGGCCAGTTGATGGAGGAAAGACTCGCAGAACTTCCTTCAAGACTTGCTCTAGTTGAGTCGATGTAGCTTGTTGTTGACGCTCTTTGACTATCTCCTCAATTCTCGCCAGTATCAGCTTGCGACATCGTAACGCCCGACCAAACTTTGTCCAAGGTAAGGGTACGGGGATGGAAAGTAGCCCTTTTCCCCAAATTTCATACCACTTGCCAAAATCGCGATCGCTGGCAGCTTCGGTTCCTATCAGCAACTTGCAAGCCACATCCAGCGTGTATTTTCTTAGTTCCGAGTACCAGGAAAAGTGACCCAAAAGCTCCCACTTGTGGAGATAACTGCGGCTAATCTCCTCCATTGTGGAGGCATACCCTGCTAATGCGCGAGGTTGGAAGGCTTGCGATAGCAGTTTGCGCTGTTTTAGATGTTCATCTCCCATCTGCATCACGACCGATCCATTTCCCATCAACGCTTTGGTCTGCGGGGGGACACCATTGGCAATTCCGTCAGAAAAGTAGTGTTTCTCGTTGGCAAAGAGAAAGCGGGTTGCCTCGGCTCCAATCAAGAAGATGGTAGGACGACCCAACACATGAGTTTTGAAGATTTGTCCATATTGCTGGTATCGCCTCTGTACAAAGTTTGGATCGCGTAAAAAGCTGATGGTTTCGCCAATAATTGGTAGACCAAAGCTCCCAGGAGGTAAAGGTAGCGATCGCGCTTGTTTGGTCGTTGTCATTGTTTCCTCTTGGCTCCACAGCAAAAGGCTCGGATTAATATCGATACGATTAAGTATCGTAATTGCAATAGGGAGTGTCAAGAGGAGCTGCCTTAGGGTAGCAGGACATTTTAGACAGAGCCACAGCTTTTAAAATTCACCAGGCTATTCCAACTCCCAACTTGTTTTCTTCTTTTGTATGAATCATTACCGCCTCCTGACAAACTTGATATGGATGAGTACAGACATAAAATCAAGGACAATCAGCGATGTTGAAGGGAGAACGAGTAACGCTACGGGGTATACGGCGAGACGATCTACCGAAACTGTGCGAGTTTAACAATGATTTAGCCGTTGAATTGGCAGGTGGAGGCGATCCACCGATACCCCAATCCCTGGAACGACTGCAAGCAGAGTTTGATCAAAATGCCGCCAAAGGTGGACGAGATGGCACCTGGTTTGCGATCGAGGCAGATGGCAAGTTCATTGGGCAGTGCGGCTTGGTTGGTTTTGATATATTTCAGGGGGTGGCGCGTGTCTGCGAATTAGGCATTGCAATTGGGGATAAGGAATATTGGGGACGTGGCTACGGTCGTGAAGCGATCGCATTGCTGCTGGATTATGCGTTTCGATACTGGAATCTACATCGAGTTTGGTTAAGGACAAACTCAAGAAATGAACGCGCGATTCGCTGTTATCAATCCTGTGGATTTGTGGAAGAAGGTCGCCTCCGGGGTCACGAGTGGTATAACGGCAGCTATATTGATACGCTGTGCATGGGAATATTGCGCGAGGAGTGGGAGCACATTAAGAAACAAGACTGATTGCATCTAAGGCAACTCCCCATATAACAATTCTTTGAGAACGCTTGCAGCAAACTGCCCTTGAGAACACTTGAGAACATTGCTTGGGCGAAGATGAGTTTATGAATAAACCTATCAAAAGCCCGCCTGGACGCCGACGTAGCGAAAAATCTCATCAAGCGATTCTACAAGCAACTCTTGAGCTGCTAGCAGAAATGGGATATCAAGCTATGAGCATCGAAGCGATCGCTGCACGCGCTAAAGTGGGCAAAACTACCATTTATCGGCGGTACAGTTCCAAAGAAGAACTGGTTGCAGACGCGATTGAAAGCCTCAGAGAGGAAATATTGATACTAGACACGGGTAGCCTCTGGGGAGATATTGATATCCTCATTGAGAATGCAGGGAAAATGGTACTCAGCCCCTTAGGTCGTCAAACTGTTGCCCTAATTATTAGTACAGCGTCTAGCAGTCCGACTTTTGCCCAGGTCTACTGGAAAAAATACCTACAACCGCGACGGCAAGCCTTTGGAGTCGTGCTGGAACGTGCTAAGGCTAGAAATGAAATTCACACAGATATAGAACCCGATTTAGTCTTCGACCTGATGAGCGGAGCAATGTTATATGCGATGGTCTTTCAGCCAACTGATGAGACATTTCAAGCATATATCCGTCGTGCTTTGGAGCTTTGTCTCAAAGGTAATACTGCCTAAAATCGCATTGAGGCAGGTGTTCTGCATCGGTTAAGCTTTTCTAGAAGTTGCTCGACTTGCTTGGTATCTTTACGACGCCAACCATAGATTTATCACAAGAGCCACTAACTTTAACAACTCTGTTCACCAGCGATTCCCGATTGCGATCGCATTATAATCTTCTGTATTTTTCGGATTTAATTCTCGCTTGCTAATTTCTGTCGTAACTCCCGAATCGCAACGCTAGTATTGCGCTCGGAGGCAATTCGGAAACATTCCGCGATGACTTCTAAAACATTCATATTGGGGAAATAGCGGCTGCTGGTTACAACCGTGTAGCGATCGCTCTGCAAGCTGTAAATCTTAAGCTGATTCTTTTTATATAGCCAAACTTCCGGCACTTGATAAGGCAGGTAGTCGTTTACATCCGTGTAGCTGGTTACATCTATCTCAATTACCAAATCGGGCGATGGCTCTATTTCCCAATTGATGCGGTCTTTGCCTGCAACTGCTGCCCAATTATCGATATAGAAGCAGTAGTCCGGTTCAATGCCGCTAATCTCTGGCAGTTCCATTGTGATTGGGGTAAACGCTTCGTAGTCCCGCCCTAAATGGTCTAGGAGAGCTATTACGACCATTGCAATAACGTGGGCTTCGCGTCCGTGTCGGGGTAGCGGTGACATTAACAGAATCTCTCCGGGTCGATACTTAATGCGCGGTATTGAGCGATCGCCTAGTTGTTCAGTTAGTGCTTGATAGTCCTGCCAACTACCGGGTAGCCGCACCACTGCGCCTGCGGGTAACTGGATTTTCTCTGGTGTGATAACTGCAAACATTGGACTTATACCTCCATCTCCACTGTAATCCTTGTATCGCACCTAACCATCGTGTCGCAGCGCAACAAAAAGGTTCTGCCTCAGAAAAGCATGGAGTGCCCGATCATAAGGCTGATTAATCCTTTCCTAAACTCATAAAAATTGATTAGGAGAAATTTTTGGAAAACCCTTTGAAAGCAATGAATCGATATTGTAGGCAATGTGAATATTCGAGTTTAGAGTAACAAAGCAAGTCAAAAGGGCGATCGCGTCTTTTTTCATTCTCATTGCGAACTGACAAGTCAGCGCTTCGCGATCGCGCCATTCCCAAACATCGGCTTAAACGTGTGCTGAATACCTCTTATGGCAGACTTTCCAGGCACAACAATCTACCTGTAGCCGTCGCTACGCCTGTTTTAACCCTGGCACACTAGGCTAATATGAACATCTGTAACGGAAGCCTTGCCAGTTGGTAAAGAAATGTTAGTTCAACCGTAGCCACGGGCAACATAAAACAAAGGATGTCAATTTTATGGTAGTAGCAGTGGAAAATCAGTCTCCTCACCATGTTGTGATTGTCGGTGGCGGCTTTGGCGGACTTTATGCTGCCAAGGCATTGAGCGGCGCACCTGTCCATGTGACACTGGTCGATAAACGTAACTTTCATTTGTTTCAGCCACTCCTTTATCAAGTCGCCACCGGAACTTTATCCCCAGCCGATATTTCATCTCCCCTGCGTGCGGTACTTAGCGAGAGCAAAAATACTAAAGTGCTGATGGGAGAGGTAAAGGATATCGATCCACAACAGCGAAAAGTCATCCTCGCTGGCGAAGAACTGATCTACGACACGTTAATCGTTGCTACAGGTGTGAGCCATTTTTACTTTGGCAATGACCAATGGGCAACTGTAGCGCCAGGATTGAAAACCGTTGAAGATGCGCTGGAAATGCGGCGTCGCATTTTTATGGCGTTTGAAGCGGCAGAAAAGGAAACCGATCCCGAAAAACGACGTGCCTGGTTGACGTTTGCGATCATCGGCGGAGGGCCGACGGGAGTAGAATTAGCGGGAGCGATCGCAGAACTCGCTTACAGTACCCTGAAGCGAGATTTCCGCAACATTGACACTTCTGAAGCCAAAATTTTGTTACTGGAAGGGATGGATCGCATCCTACCTCCCTACACACCAGAGTTATCCGCAAAAGCAGAAGCCTCTCTTCAGCGCTTAGGTGTTACTGTGCAGACAAAGACCCTGGTGACGAATATTGCAGAGAATATTATCACCACAAAACAAGGCGATAAAATCGAACAAATTCCAGCGAGAACAACGTTATGGGCAGCGGGAATCAAAGCTTCACCAATGGGAAAGGTTCTGGCAGAACGCACCGGCGCTGCAATTGACCGAGTGGGGCGGGTTATTGTTGAATCCGACCTGAGTATAGCAGGACATCCTAATATCTTTGTGGTCGGTGACTTGGCAAGTTTTTCTCATCAAAATGAAAAACCACTACCAGGTGTTGCACCCGTGGCGATGCAAGAAGGGGAATATGTTGCTAACCTGATCAGACAGCGGATTGCCGGTTACAGTATGGCACCTTTCCAATATATTGACCGAGGCAGTATGGCTGTTATCGGGCGGAATGCTGCGGTAGTCGATTTGGGTTATGTGAAGTTTTCCGGTTTGCTCGCTTGGCTCACCTGGGTATTTGTTCACATTTACTTCTTAATTGAGTTTGATAATAAACTCATCGTCATGCTCCAGTGGGGTTGGAATTATTGGACTCGCAAACGTGGGGCAAGATTGATTACCGGCGACGAGGTAATTGGGAAGGTAGGAGTTGACGCTAACGGCGATTATTACGTGCCCCTGAAGAGTAAAGAAACGGTGGAAGTTTAAACGCAAAGGTACGCGCAGGTTTACGCAAAGGTTCGCCGAGGAAAGATAGCTCTTTGGGAACCTTTGTGTTTAAAAAGACGAAATTAATTTCGTCGGTGAACTTGGGTAGCAGTGGCTTGGTCGGTAGGTACTAAAAGTACCTCGCTGATATTAACGTGCGCGGGTCTAGTGACGCAGAAAAATATGACATCCGCAATATCTTCTGGTGTTAAAGGCGTTAAACCTTGGTAAACTTTTTGAGCGCGATCGCTATCTCCGTGGAATCGCACTTGACTAAATTCCGTTTCAACTAACCCTGGATCGACTGAAGTAACTCGCACGGGCGTTCCTAGGAGGTCTTGCTTCAAACCTTCGGAAATTGATTTTACAGCGGCTTTAGAAGCACAGTAGACGTTACCACCGGGATAGGTTTGATGACCGGCAATGGAGCCAAGATTCACCACATGACCTTTACCCCGCTTTACCATTCCTGGCACTAAATAGCGGGTGCAATAAAGTAAGCCTTTAATATTGGTATCGATCATTTCTTCCCAGTCTTGAATGCTGCCTTGGTGGAGTTTATTTAACCCCCGGCTAAGACCGGCATTGTTAATTAAAATATCTACATCAGCCCAAGCATCTGGCAGAGAAGAAAAGGCGGATTCAACAGAAGCGCGATCGCGTACATCTACTGCTAGTAGATGCAACTGGCAAGAAAATTCTTTGCTAAGTTCATCTGCGAGTTTCTGCAACCGCTCTTGGCGTCGAGCCACTAAGATCAGTTGGGCACCCGCTTGGGCAAACATCTTGGCACAAGCAGCACCAATTCCACTACTCGCGCCAGTAATTACAACGATTTTGTCTTTGATAGAAATCATTCGGTTTAACGAAATTTTATGGCAATCTAAGTAAATCTTAAAACCCTCTTTTTTCTTTTATTCGCGTTTTTTGCAGTCTTTAAAAAGACTCCTTTTAAATCAAACAAAATTGCTATAAATTCTGAAAATTGAGCTTTGAATTCTTAATTAAATTAAAAACTCAAAACTCAAAACTCAAAACTATTTGGAAGGGCGACTGCCTTCTACAACCCGCAGGCGCTGAGTAACTGTTGTCATGCCTTGTTCGCGGATTACAACCGTTGATACCCAATAATTCCCTTTTGTCAGGGGAGCGCGACCTACCTTAAAAATTCCACCCGATGACAGTAACTCCAGATCCACCGGCGCGGGTTTGGCAAAGCGATCGCCCCGCACGGGTTCTTCCACTGCTGCTCCCAACATCAAATCGTCGCCTAGGGGTTCTTGGACGACTGCATCAAGGCTATAGGATTGACCAATGCGAACCTCTTCCGGTAACTTCATGTCCACCGTGGGAGGCTTTACGCCTGCGGTCGTCTGAGTGCGTTCTCCCAGAATCTCCTGCTGGACAATTTTTTGACCTTGAAAGCGCTGACGCGATCGCAAGGCGGACTCAAACTTCATATTTTTGCCATCCATTCGCTGGGTGCCAGTAATCTGAGTCACCGTCTCCACAACAAGCGCATCGCCTTCCTTTTCCCAAGATTTGAGTTCTGTACGATAATTCAGGTTTGGGTAGCGCTTCCAGAGTTGAGTTAAAGTCTGTTGCAGGCTCTGACGATTTAAGCCATCAGAATGGGTAAAATTCTGGCTATAGAACTGCATCACCGTATTGACATCCTGACGATTGGCAGCTGCATCAATTTGCGTGAGAGAATTTTTTAGCTCGGCGGGTGCTGTTTCTGGACTCGCTGCTCGAACAGTGTTTGGATGAAGCAGGGACGTAAAAATTATAAAGGCAAAAATTTTCGACTTTTGCTTGATGAGAGACTGGAACAAGCTGACAGACGGAGTTATCTGGTTACGCATCACAGACGTGTTTGAATAATTGGATAAAGAAAACCGTGTCGAGCAACAGACGTGCTAAAGAGTAGAAATCCTGGATGCTCTATTGGCTAATTTATAACTGATTTTTAATCTTATCCGAGCCAGGACAGCCAGTAGGAGATAGAAACTTTGGCAAATGAACCGAAACGATTGTTAATTGCAGCGAGTGGTACTGGGGGACATTTATTTCCCGCGATCGCGCTAGCCGAGAAACTGCCAGACTATGAAATTGAGTGGTTGGGTGTCCCGAACCGCCTAGAAACCCAGTTAGTTCCGGCTCAATATCCCCTCAACACCATTGAGGTGGAAGGGTTTCAACAAGGGTTTGGACTGGGGACATTGGGCATTCTGCTGCGACTGACGGGTTCCATCCGGCAGGTACGCCAGCTACTTAAAGATAAGAATTTTCAGGGTGTATTCAGCACTGGGGGTTATATTGCCGCACCAGCGATTATTGCCGCGCGATCCATTGGAATCCCCGTGATTATGCACGAATCCAATGCCCTCCCCGGCAAAGTGACTCGCTGGTTGAGTCCGTGGTGTAATAGCGTGGCGCTGGGGTTTGAATATGGAGCGCATTACCTACCCCGCGCTGGAACCGCCTACACAGGCACCCCAGTTCGCGCCCAGTTTCGCACCCCCCAAAAGCTGGAGTTGCCAATTCCTGAAGATGTCCCCTTGATTGCAGTCGTCGGTGGCTCTCAGGGCGCTGTTGCCGTTAATCAAATCGTCCGCGAGTGCGCCCCCGCGTGGTTGAATGCCGGTGCCTGGATTGTCCATCTGACGGGCGATAATGACCCTGATGCCCAAAGTTTCCAGCATCCTCAGTATCTTTCCATGCCGTTTTATGACAATATGGCGGCACTTTTGCAACGGACGAACCTGGCAATTAGCCGCGCTGGCGCTGGGACATTAACCGAACTTGCCGTTACGCAAACCCCAGCGATTCTCATTCCCTACCCCTTCGCCGCTGAAGATCATCAAGTCTACAATGGGGCAATTTTTAACTCAGCAGGCGCTGGTTTGGTATTCCGGCAGTCAGAGCTGACGCCTCAGTTACTAGAAAGTAAGGTATTGAATTTATTGCAGTCGCCCGAACAGCTACAACAAATGGCTCAAAAGGCTGCTACGCTAGCAGTTCCTGACAGTGCCGAACGTTTAGCCGATCTGGTGCGCCGAACGCTGTAGCTAAAAGGCTTTCAGTCACAAAGCCTTTGGATGAGAAATTAGGGTTTATCCACAAATTGGAACCGCCAATGTAACGCCAGTAATTGTTAGTTTTGAGGAGGGGCAACTTTAAGAGAAAGTTGCCCGTACAGTTGTTCCTCGCAAACCATGAAACTCAAAATCGCAACAGCTATACTCCTTGCCACTATTGGCTTCGTGGCTCCAGCTAAAGCGCAAGATTCCGAACCACTCAGCCCAACAACGCCCTCATCTCCAGCGCAACCGACTTCAGATCCAGTTTTGGAAGCCTGCGCCCAAGACCAAGCCGATACTTTACCCAATCCTTTCTCAGATGTGCCGTCGAATCACTGGGCATTCAAAGCGGTTCTAAGTATGTATTATTGTGGCGCTTATCGAGGGTCAAGTTCACCTGAGAGGGTTAAACCATTTCTGCAACAACAGATTCCTCAACAAAGCAGCAATCTGCCTAAAACTAGAGTGAAAGTTCCTCAAACTTAGGAGGATTTTGTGTATAAGTAAGGATGCGATCGCTCTCAGAAAAGTGCCGAGAGCGATCGCATCCTTCTGATAGTCAATAGCCTAGTCTATACCCGCGTACCACATAATTTTGCGATGTAAAAGTGAGGTCAGTTGACAATGACTCAAGAACTCACCGACTTAAAAGCTTCCATTCTGGAAGGAAGATACGAAGATGCTTTGTCCCTGGTGGATGATTTGGAAGGGATGAGTAAAAAAGCTATTTTGCAGAATATTGAGAGCTTTCTCAGTAGAATGCTGGTTCACTTGATAAAGAATAAAATTGAGCAGCGTTTAACTAATTCTTGGGCAGTTTCTATTCGAGATTCACTTCTAAAAATTCAAGCTTTAAATATTAAAGAAAATAAAACTT
>NZ_JAMPJZ010000087.1:0-20290 GCF_039961835.1 Trichocoleus sp. ST-U1 | reverse complement strand
AAAATGGTTGATACTTTGCTTGCTACTGCACTTGATTTAGTCAATCCAAAACACCTACGCAACTGGTTCACAAACTGCTGCTACTGTACTTCATGAACTTGCAATCTGCTGTATCAAGAGATAGCCAGCACCAAGGCGATCGCAAACTCGGCAGATTAATTAGATAAACGAACTTTATGCCTCAATGACCGAAATTTCCTCAGAACTGTTTTAGGATGCGATCGCGCTAACGAAAACACAAATACAGGAAATGCGATCGCGTCTCTAAAATAAGTTTGCGTAAATTGGCACAATCCCGCCTCTGCGTTCGTGTAGTCCCAGCGAGATAGGTCGGGTAAACTCTAAACATAATATAGAAAACTAGAGTTTCCATTTTCTTCTGCCATGAAACCTGTCTGGAATTCCTTGGCTTTTACGCTTGTGCTATTGTCCGCCTCCCCCGCAGCAGTGCTAGCAGAACCGACATCGCCTCCTACGGTGATCGTGACTCCAGTTCCCAAGAAAACTGAAACCCCAACGCCTCAACCAGGGGATACCAGCACGCAAAAGGAATCACCTCCGACGGTAATCGTCACTCCAGTTCCGACGACGCCGAAAGCAGAAGAACCCAGCACCCCTGAAGTCAAACCCTCTGCTGAGGAAACCAAAACCGAACCCAGTCCGGAAGCGACTGAAAAGCCAGATACCAAACCAGAATCCGATACAGACGAAAAAGCTGAGGAGGAGGAGAAACCGACTCCAGAAGAAATTGCTCAACAAGAGAAATTAATTGAGGCGGACAAGCTGTATCTGGGGGGACAATTTGCCGCCGCTGAAAAGCTTTACCGCGAAGCAAAAGCTCCTTTTGCGAATGCAACCGAGAAAACTGAGCGAAAAGAAGCCATTACTGACGCGGATAAGTTAGCACCAGGGGGGAGGGTGTATTGGCGCGAGGCTCAAGCGGGTATACAACAAAAACTGGAAAGCAAAATTTTTGTTCCGCTGCAATTTTTAGTAGAGCAGTATCCTGAATTTATTCCCGGTCAGGTAGAGTATGCAAAAGCGCTGCGGGATTACAATCAGGTAGAAAAATCTTTACAGGTTTTGGAACGGGCAAGCACTCTCTATCCTGCCGAACCGATGTTGCTCAAAGCAAAAATTGCAGCATACGGTCAGAATAAAAAGTGGTTGGAAGCTTCGCTGTCAGCACGTCAATTTGCGTTGCTTAACCCGAATCATCCAGAGGCGGCGGAGTTTGCAACGCTAGCGGAAGAGAATCTAAAACGTTATCAATCGCATTTACGCGCCGAATTGAGAGGGAATGCGATCGCTAATGCGATCACGGGTGCTTTAACCTATGCTGTCACTGGCAGTTTGTTTGGCCCTCTGACTGCCGTTGAAAGCGCCGCACTGATGCTGCGGGGAGAATCTGCGATTGGTCGATCGGTGGCAAAACAAGCCAAACGCGAACTGCCACTGGTTGAAGATGAAGAGGTGTTGAATTACGTTCGGGAGATAGGAAATAAATTAGCAACGGTAGCGGGACGCCAAGATTTTGAGTATGAATTTTTTGTGGTTCTAGATGACGATCTCAATGCTTTTGCGCTACCAGGAGGCAAGGTTTTTGTGAATGCGGGAGCGATCGCTCGCACCCATTCTGAGGCAGAATTAGCTGGTTTATTAGCTCATGAATTATCTCATGCCGTCCTCTCTCATGGGTTTCAATTAGTAACGCAAGGAAATCTTACGGCTAGCGTGACCGGATTTATTCCTTATGCTGGGAATACCGTCACCAATCTGATTGTTTTTGACTACAGCCGCGACATGGAACGTCAGGCGGATATTCTCGGAACTCGCATTCTCAGTGCTACCGGGTATGCGGCGGATGGGATGCGGAATCTGATGGTGACACTAAGCAAGCAAGATCGCGATCGCCCGATCTTCAGTTGGCTTTCCACGCACCCGATTACCGATGAGCGGACTCGGTATT
The DNA here is from genome assembly GCF_039961835.1 of Trichocoleus sp. ST-U1. Lineage (NCBI taxonomy): Bacteria > Bacillati > Cyanobacteriota > Cyanophyceae > Leptolyngbyales > Trichocoleusaceae > Trichocoleus > Trichocoleus sp. ST-U1. Next base: position 18,321 of record NZ_JAMPJZ010000087.1, on the reverse strand, counting down.
TAGAAAGTTTAATTCAGACTAACGGTTACAACCGCTATGCCTATGAAGGAGTAGCGCGACACAACGAAATTAAGGCAAAAGTGAAGAAAATTCTAGACGAGGCGAAGAAGAAGGAAAAAGAACGCAAACAAAAACGCGATCGCAATTAGCAAGGTTTATAGTTCGTTAAAGTTGCTATGAACTATAAACTAAATATAGGAGCAAAGATATTCGAGAATAGCAAGCGCAAGTAATCTAGCATCCGAATATAAGCTTTCATCTGTAGGTAATCTCCATCGCTTGTGAAGTAAAATTGAGCGATCGCAGTAACGTCAACAACTCGCATCGTTTGCAATCGCTCAATTGCTTCCTGTTCATTTTCAATCCAGCCTCGTGTTTGAATTTGACTAGCATAGCCTCTGATATCTGACGTTAGCAGTTCGATGTTCTCTATAATCGTAAATTTTTCCTCAGCAGATGGAGATAGAGAAGCAATTTATTTTCGCTCTTGTTTAGTATTTTGATAATCAACACTTAACTGTTTTAACAGATGATTGATATAATTTCTTATAACTTCAGGATTTTGAGTTATGTGCGTTGCTTCAGCCATTATTCACTCCATAACTGACTATTTTTTCAATACCAAATCTGCCGGAGCGTATAATTAGATATTCATTTACTTGCCGATAAACTGCTGAACCATCACGACGATATCCAGTTTTCGGAACTCGTACTGCGCCTTTATTGTTAAAAGTATATTTTTTTCTTATATATCTCAATGGATTGAATTCTTTTCTAGAAGCATGGTCTAAAATACTCTGAGCAACACTGATATAGGTAGAGGCATCCCAGTCAGCTATGTTCTGCTCTATCTCGGCAACTTCTGCCTTGGTGTATCCTTCACATAGCTGGGCTAAAAAGGGATCGACAAGAGATTCATCCAGCATCAATTTTTAACTCTAGTTTATTTATCCTTTTTTAATCGAGTTCAAAATAACTTTTTGTGAGCTTTAGTAAGGTGTTTCCTGAATTTAACCTTCCTAATCCGGTTATTACAATGAGGGCAGCTAATCATTTTATCAGGAGGAATATTTGAAAATTTATTAAGTTCTTTCTGAAGTTTTTCTTCTAAATCTTCTTGCATAATACGAGTATTTTTAATTAAATTAAAATTTACAGATTTATTAATTTTTACTTTTGTTTTCAAAAAGTTTTCTATATGAATCTGCAACTTTTGGCAAGAATTTATATAATTATTCCTAATTCTTTTAGCAGATATTGAATCTTGATCTAGAAATGCCCAATCTATTATGGCTCTCTGACTTACATCCTCTGGATGACAACTTGTTAAATGCCCTAGGGTAGCGACTTTTCTGTAACCAGATGTTCTACTATCCAACAAGTGAATAGATAAGCCTTGTAAATGTAGTTTAACCCTCAATTCTTCCAAAGAGAATGGTGTTGAAGGCTCACCTCCAGTATAAATATAGTTTTGAATCAAACGAGTAAGTTCCTTTGCCTCTGTATCTTTTTCATCATTGGGTTTTATTCTTGGTAATTTGGTTGTAATATCATCGATACATTTTTTTCCTTGATAAGAGAAGATGGACAACCAAGCAGTATTAAGAAGTATATCTTTAATTTTTTTGCTTATCTCAAGTGGTTTTATTTGATTTTCATAAATATTCCAGTTGTCAGCCGTTAAAATACAGCATTTATAAAGGCTGTAATGAACCAACTGTTCTAGCAACCTGCGACTAGATGGTACAGATAGATAGTCTATCGCTTCGCAAGTAATTAGTATTTGTAGTAATAAGTTGTTATTGTAATTTTTGGGTTCAAATTTTCGGCACTCTATTATCAGTGAACTACTGTTGGCAGAAAAATGATTGCAACAGGCTTCAGTCAAAATATTTAACTTTTGATGCTCAATCTTTTTTTTAATAGTTTTAATTTTCTGATAAAACCTTTCATCACTCCTTACTAGCATATTCATAAAGTATTGCTGAAATAACTTACGCCTTTGCTTTCTGCCTTCTGGAGATAAGCTACTCCATCCTTCGCTGTAACCCGTTACTCTTAGGGAACATTGACTATCAGAAGTAGCTTTAAAATGAGCAAAATGAGTTCTTTTCTTATCCCCCCTTTTTAGATGAACTTCTTCACCACATTCTAGACAGCGTAGACCTAAATGTAAGTAACTCAAGTAATCAGCATCATCTGCACCAGCAATCATTCCTCCCTGATACATAGACTTGGCGTAATACATATCTATTTACTTAATAAATTGAATTTAGTTATAGATTGGCTACTAGATCGCATCCCGCATCTGTAACCTTGCGGCAAACCCACGCGGGTGCCTCTGTACCCTTCAACCTGCAAATAAACCTACAAAAACCCAAGTTGCACAGGTTCAGTCACCATGCCCAAAATTGCCGACTTCAAACTCCCTCTTATATCAGGACGAGCAATCAGCGAACCCGAAACACCCCACTTAAATGCCCCTTTCACCTCCTGCCAATCCGGGTCATTCAGCCAAACCGTGTATTCATCCTTTTGTAACACATCCAGCAACAGCTCTCGATCCGCATCGGGAAGCACTGCAAAGGGATTGTGGGAAGACAAAGCACGAGAACGCAAAATATTTCCCCTAGACCACAGCAACCCATAAATAAATCGATTGAAATTATCCGTTTCCTGGTTACTCCCCGGACACATAACCCGTGCATTAATTGCCGTCATCTCCGGATGCGTCACCAAAATCCCCTGAAAAGACAAGCACTTTCCAGAGACTCCTTGCCTGTTTCAAATCACCATATCTCGCTGCCAATCAACCGAATCAATTTGAGGGCAAAGCTGCTCTCAGGCATCTAGGAGTACCATAAACTATGAACAATAAACCATGCACAATTAGCAATTAACCATTAGCCATGCAAAGAGTATTAGAACCCGAAGTCATGGACAGTTTGGAAGAAGCTGTTGAATATGACGCAATGGACTTTACCGAAATAAACGGGGCATTTGCTCAACGCGCAATTGAGATAGGAGCAACAAATGCAACTGTTCTAGATGCCGGAACCGGAACCGCTCGAATTCCTATCTTAATTGCACAGCAACGCCCTGAATGGCAAATTCTCGGCATTGATATGGCAGAATCAATGCTGCAACTTGGCAGAGAAAATGTAGAAAAAGCTGGGTTGCAAAAACAAATCATTCTGGAATTTGTTGATGCCAAGAAGCTACCTTATCAAGATGGACAATTTGATATGGTAATTTCCAATAGCTTGTTTCACCACCTACCCAATCCACTGCCATTCTTGCAAGAAGTAAAACGAGTGGTAAAGCCGCAAGGTGCTATTCTCATCCGAGACTTAATTCGTCCTCCTAGCGAGGAAATAATGAATAATTTGGTGGAAAGTATTGGTACAAATTACAACAAACATCAAAAGATGTTATTTCACGACTCTCTCCACGCTGCGTTTACTTTGGATGAAGTGCAAGACTTCTTGCAACAAGCTGGTTTGGAGGGTGTTACAGTTTATCGATCGAGCGATCGCCATTGGACAGCCGAACGAGCCTGGGTTGATCCCTCTTAAATCCGCTTGAATCGCCGTTATCCTTCCTGAACCTCATTCCCAACCCTCTTTACGCTGAGGAGTGTTGCAGACGGCGTGAGGTTCTTCAGCAACAAGAATTAGAGAGGTCAAAGCAATCGTGAAAGTAGGATTTTTAGGAACTGGGTTGATGGGACAGCCGATGGCTAAAAGGCTGTTAGACGCTAAAATTCCAGTAGTTGCATACAATCGTACTCAGTCAAAATTAGCACCTTTGCAGGACGCTGGCGCTAAAATTGCTGATACCCCACAAGAGGCAATTCGTGAGTCTGAGTGCGTAATTTTGATGCTGACAAACGCTACAGCAATTGATGAAGTTCTGTTGTCGGAGGCTTCCCGACCAGAGTTAAAAGGGCGTACAGTCATTCAAATGGGAACGATCTCATCTACAGAAAGTAAAGCGATCGCTTCCCAAATTGTTGCAGCGGGTGCAGAGTATATTGAAGCACCCGTGTTGGGCAGTATTTCGGAAGCAGAAGCCGGTAAATTAATTGTCATGGTAGGTGCTTCCGATGAGCAATTTCAACAGTGGTCGGATTTTCTAAAACATTTTAGCCCTGAACCCCTACATATTGGTTCAGTCGGTGCTGCCGCTGCTGTCAAATTAGCATTAAATCAATTAATCGCTTCCCTTACCAGTGCTTTTGCCCTTAGTTTAGGTTTTGTTCAACGTCAAGGTGCCGACGTTGAGCTGTTTATGCAAATCTTACGGCAAAGCGCCCTTTTTGCTCCCACTTTTGATAAGAAATTGCAGCGGATGTTAGATAGGAATTATGAAAATCCCAATTTCCCAACTAAACATCTGCTCAAAGATACTAACTTATTTCTCAATGAAGCTAAGTTAAATGGCTTGAATGTCAGCAGTTTGGAAGGTATTCGCCAAATTTTAGAAATGGCACAGGACATGGGTTTAGCGGATGAGGATTATTCGGCGCTATTTTCTGCGATTAATCCTGAAGATGAATGAGTGTTTTAACGCAAAGCTACGCTAACCTAAGCGCAAAGGTTCGCGAAGATTCTTAGCGTACTTCTACGTTCATAATTTTTTAGTAAAAACGGAATAAACTAGGCAAGCAATAATATTTTCTGAATAAAAAATTAACCAAGCCTTAATCAAAGCTTTGCCGAAGGTTGATGAACGCCAATTAAGCTGTTCAACGCATAAACGCGGAGAACACCATGTCTTTATCACGGCGGCAATTCTTCACCCTGGCAGGCGCGAGTGCTGCGGGTGCTGTATTAATGTCCCCTCTAGAAGCGCTCTATACCAAAGCAGCCAGGGGTCAATTAGTAAATGGGGGAGGTTATGGCCCACTGATTCCAGATCCCAATGGTTTATTGGATTTACCACGCGGATTTCAATATCGCGCTATCTCTCGGACTGGAGACATGATGAACGATGGCAATCCAGTACCGGGTGGTCACGATGGGATGGGTGCTTTTCCCGGTCCTAATAACACAACTATCTTAATTCGCAATCACGAATTAAGCCCGAATTCTACCACGCAAGTTGTCGGACTCAAATACGATAATCTCTGTAAAGGTGGGACAACAACTCTAATTGTAGGGGCGAATCGCCAAATACAAAGTCATTTTGCCTCCCTAGCAGGAACATACCGTAACTGTGCAGGTGGCACGACTCCTTGGGGTTCGTGGATTAGCTCTGAAGAAAATACATCAACTCCCGCTACAAACGATCCAGTTAATATTACGGGAAATGTCAACCAACGTCACGGTTATAACTTTGAAGTTCCGGCGAATGCAAAAACAACTGTGACTCCCGTGCCTTTGAAAGCAATGGGGCGTTTTAACCACGAAGCGGTTGCAATCGATCCAAAAACTGGAATTGTTTATGAAACTGAAGATAGAGGCAATGGTCTCTTCTATCGCTTCATTCCAAATCAACCGGGCAAACTTGTAGAAGGCGGTGTTTTGGAAGCCCTGAAAATTAAAGGAATGCCCCAAGCAATTACTAAAACTAACTTCCCGGTGCGTCAACCAATGCAAGTTGAATGGGTTCGCATCGACAATCCCGACCCGGATACAGATACTGTCCGCGTCGAAGGCTTTAGTAAGGGTGCAGCCCAATTTACACGTGGGGAAGGCATCTGGTACGGCAACGGTGAATTTTACTTTTGTTGCACAGATGGTGGCGCTGCCGGACTCGGTCAAGTTTGGCGCTACGTTCCTGGGAAAACAGCACAAGAAGGCGGCACTCTTGAACTTTTTGTTGAACCAAATGATGTAAATGTATTAGATAGTCCTGATAACATTGTTGTGGCTCCTTTTGGCGATTTGATCATCTGTGAAGATGGTGACGACGAGCAATTTGTAGTCGGCGTCACTCAAAAGGGCGAACTCTACCAATTTGCTCGGAATGCTATCAATGATAATGAGTTCGCTGGTGCTTGTTTTTCGCCCGATGGTCAGACCATGTTCGTGAATATCCAAACTCCTGGCATTACTTTTGCTATCTGGGGACCTTGGGCGAAAGGATAATAATGGGTAATAGGTAATAGGTAATGGGTAATGGATAATGGGTGATTCTTGCAAAGATAGGGAATTTCGCATCTTTACAGTTACTCTTTCTGATTACCCATTATCTGCAAGGTAAACATTCGTGGTATAGGTTAAATACACATAGCCGCGCTCATTACAAGCGCTTGCATACAGTTCTTGCAAATCTGCCACCAGTTGCTCGTATGCCGATCCTTCTTTAGGGATGTACGATACACTATTTACCCTGCCAATTAGCCCCTCTAAATCTAACTGTTGCCAGTACTCAAAGCTATGGCAATGGACATCAGGAAAATGCGGACTGGTTAGCAGTGGAGTAGCTGAAACCATCCGCTTTTCTGCTGGATGATTGTTTGATGCAATCTCAACTAAGCGGCTGTAATTTGCTGTGAATTGATCGTTTTGATCGCGATCGTTCCATACTACCGCTAGTCGTCCCTTTGGCCTGAGAATGCGGCGAAATTCTAGCAATGTTGGTTCTGGATTAAACCAATGGAAAGATTGGAAGCAAGTCACTAAATCAACAGATGCGTTGGGTAAATTCGTGGCTTCTGCTGTCCCATCGCGAAACTCTACCAAGGAATGCGGTGATGCAGCTTCTCTCATTGCGGCGTTTGGCTCGATAGCGATCGCATTCACTCCCCGTTGAGCTAACAAACGCGAGGAAATTCCCGTCCCTGCACCAATATCTGCGGCGACCAGTTGTGAAGGATTTCCTAATCCCTTCAGGATAATATCAATAGCGGCGTCTGGATAGTTCGGTCGATACTTGGCGTAATCCTCTGCTCGGTTGGAAAATCGGCTCAGTGGATTCATTGCGTGCAACGGCGTGTCTTTTGAGTTATTTTCTTTCACCAGCGTCACTCACTAATAAATTTTGACGATTTTCGGTATAAGGCTAGAAAAAAAAATAAAAGTTTCTTTCTTCACCCTAGTTTATTTTTTTCACGTAAAAGGTCTGATTAATAATAAAATTAGCATTCTTTTAGGAGGTTCAATTATCAAATGATGACTCTTTTACCTATACTTTTGTTGATTTTTTCCTAAATGCTTATTAGTAGAACGTAAACAAAGTTCTTTCTTTAAGATAAAGAGAAACTTTTTATCTTAAGGTCTAGACTTTACTCAAGTTTTTATAATATTATAAATTTTGATAATGAAGAACCATCTTTAAATATTTATTTAAGATATATTTCGATTATTCAAATAATAGCGCTAAGCCTAAGAATTTGTAGTAACCGCAATACGATTTCCTAAATTTCAGTTAAGAGCGATCGCGATAAACTCACGCGATCGCTCTTAACTGGTTTGGGAAATATCAGCGATCGCAAATGCAATAGCCATTGAAATAAGCCCCAGGATGGAAGCCTGGGGCTTATATTTGCTTTAGACGATTAAAGCTCTCAGCGGGTTTTTTTTCCGGTTCGTCGCCGCAGCTTCTGTGCCAGCGACGAAGCTTCCCGTTCGGCTTTGTAGAGATCGATGGATCGAGCCGTCAGCACTAACGATCCATCAAGCTTTTGCCCGACGTAGGGGAGACTGGTTGCTTTATACTCGCAAATGTCAGCTTTACCCCGAAGGGATTTCAAGTCTGTATTAACTTGAGCTGAGATTGCCTTGAGTTCCTGTATTGCTGCCTCTAGCTCCGCTGAAAGCCGATTGACTTGGGTTGCTTGCGCCTCTAGGTGTTTTAACTTTTCATTCAGATGTTCCTGTAGCAGTTCCTGATAGGTTTTCACCCGTAGTGACGGAATTAACCTTCTGGAATCGCCTGTCTTTCGAGGTCGTCTTTCAGTATTGGCGATCGCTGGCGATGGAACGCGCTTGTGTTTGGCATCACCTTTTACGGGTTGGCGGTCTTCGCCACGTTTCATCTGGACTACTTTGAGGCTGGCTTGCAGTTTTGTCATGTCGATGGCTGGATGGCTACCTAACGACTTGGATGCGGACGCAATCAGTACAATTGTACTATAACGGGAGGCGATCGCTACTTACTCTGGTTTTTTTTTCAGTGGTAGAGCAATATAAGTGGGAGCGCAGTCTACCAAAACCTAAGGAGTGCATACAATGGTGCGAACCGCCTCAACCATGTTGGCGCTGGGCACTACAGCCCCAGATTTCCAGTTGCCGGATGTGGTATCTGGTCAAACCATTTCCCTTGCCACCTTTGCCGATAAGCAGGCATTGCTGGTCATGTTCATCTGCAAGCATTGCCCTTTTGTGAAACACATCCAGGGAGAACTGGTGCAGCTTGGCAAGGATTACGTCGGAGAAGAGATTGGAATTGTGGCAATTAGCGCCAACGATGCCAGCAACTATCCAGATGATGCCCCCAACTCACTCAAAGCAATGGCGAATGAGCTGGGATTCACCTTTCCGTTGTGCTACGACGAAACTCAAGAAACTGCTAAAGCTTATACCGCTGCTTGTACCCCAGACTTTTTCCTCTTTGATGCCAACCAAAGTTTGGTTTATCGCGGTCAATTAGATGATAGTCGCCCTGGTAACGATCGACCCGTCAACGGCAAGGATTTACGAGCCGCAATTGATGCGGTGTTAGCCGGTCAATCAATCCCCTCAGACCAGAAGCCTAGCATCGGCTGCAACATCAAGTGGAAGCCGGGGAATGAACCGACATATTTTCCTCATTAATCGCAGCAACAGGGACTTATGGAAGGGTGCAGAATCAAGCTTGAAGGTTATAAAGATGATATGAAACCTTCCCGGCTCCCTCTTTCCAGCTGCCTCTTCCTGCTTGCCTTCATGAGCGGATGTCAAAATCAGAAACCAACGAATGCCGAGATGGAGGCGTGGAGAAATGAGGCAATGCAAAAAAACGCCGCAATGGTTGCTGCTCATACGAACAATCGACAGCGGCAACAGTGGAATCTAGAAATTCAGGGGAAAACGGCGGCGGGAAAATCCGTGCGGTTGACTATGCAAGAACTAGACGCGATCGCAACCACCCATATACGGACGCGATCGCCCCATAATACCAGCAACAACCCCGATCGGATTTTTGACTTTCGGGGTGTTGCTATCTCTAAACTGCTTGACAAGTTCGGCATCACTAATAGTAAGGAAGTAACGCTTGTCGCTTTCGATTCCTACCGTGCCACCGTCAGCATTGCAGACTTGCGTGCGTACCCGATTATCATTGCTTTAGAGCGCGATGGAATGCCCATTTCCCGCAGCGAAGGCGGCCCGCTTTCTCTGGTATTTCCTTACACCGAGTACCCGCAGCTTGAGCAAAAGTATCCCGACCGTTTTTGGGCATTTTATGTGACCAACTTGATTGTCGGTACCGAGCCAGTGCAACTGCGCGTTGGCGAAACCCCGCTTGATGCCAGAACCATCAGCCAACTGCCACAAGTCACCATTGAAGAAGCTGTTGGCTACCCGATTGGATGGCCGATTGGTAAAGTCAAGCTCACGGGCGTGCGCGTGCGGGACGTTCTTGCGGCTGCCGGTGATACCCTGCCAGAAAACGGTATGGTTATCATTCGGGGAAAAGCGCCCGTCTCTCGCAATGCCCTGAATCCAATTCGTTTGGCAGCTAACGAGGTGCGAGACTGCGATATTTTGTTTGCCACGCACTGGGGTAACGAACGCAATCCGATTCCTGCCAAAATGGGTGGTCCGGTGACGCTGGCTTTCCCCAGCAATTGTCAAGCGAGATCCGAGAATCAGCGCTGGCTTACTTTTGTGGAACAACTGGAGGTTAGTAAATAATGGCGAATGGTTAATCTGAGTTTTGAGTTTTGAGTTTTGAGTTTTGAGTTCCAAGAAAATTATTTTATTCAAAAGTTAAAACTTTTGAGAGTTTTGAGTTTCAAGAAGATTTTTTCGTTCAAAACTAAAAATTTAAAATTTCAAACTTTTTAGAAATTACCAAGTAACCATTACCAATTAACCCTGATGAAAGTTGCCGCGTTCCGTTCAATTCATACACGAATTATGACCGCCACGACACTCTTGATTGTGGCGATTGTTGGTTCTGTGGTATGGCTGTGGGCGAAAAACGAGAGACAACTCTACCGCGAACAGAAGCGGCGTGAAGTCCAGCAGCTAGCGATCGCCTTATCTAATACCTGGACAAACGAACTTGAAGACCAAAATTGGGGTCAGATTCGGCTCGGTTTCAATCTGCTACTGAAGCGCAACCCAGATTTCGTTTACATTCTGATCTCCGATGTGCGCTTGTCAAATCAAATCGTCGCCGCCAGCGAAAGCGAACTTCAGGAACAGTATGTTCCCGATATTGTGCCTGTGTGGGTAACGGACTCGGCGCTGGCAGTATATGACGATACCCGTGTTGTCGAGACATTTCTCCTGCGCGACATTACTTTCAACCGCAAAGTGCGGGCACGCCAAGGTGAAACTGCCATCGAAGTTGCCGCCGCAATTCGCAACTCTTCAGGGCAAAAAATTGGGACGTTGCGGATTGGAATGTCACTGCGGCAGGTCAATCAAGCGGTCGCGATCGCTGTCGAAAAAGCGCTGTTTGTGGGTGTTTTTGCCCTCTCCTTGGGTCTTTTCGGTTCCTACCTGTTGGCAACAGAACTCAGTAGTCCCGTGCGGCGATTGCAATTGAGTGCTGCCAAAATTGCCGCAGGCGATTTACACCATCGGGCTGAAATTTACCGCAAAGATGAAATCGGCGCTTTAGCGATCGCGTTCAATGATATGTCGGCGGCGCTACAAGGTTTATTTAGCCGACTACAAAAAACTATCGAGTCTTTTCATCGATTCGTCCCGGAGAAATTTCTCCTTGTAATTGCACCCGACGGCATCGAGAACATCCAAGTCGGCTTTGCCTCGACGCGCACGATTACGATCCTATTTGCCGATATTCGGGGCTACACGGCAATGTCAGAACAAATGACGCCTTTAGAAACCTTTTCATTTTTGAATGACTACCTCGCCTGCATGGGACAAGTGATTGACAAGTCCGGCGGTTTCATAGACAAGTATATCGGCGACGCGATTATGGCGCTCTTCGATGATGAAGCGACGGACAACGCTCTGCACGCAGCGTTAGCAATGCGACAGCGACTTAAAATATTGAATGAAGAGCGATCGCATCAAGGTTTGCCAACCATCGACATCGGTATTGGCATTCATCGAGGCGAGGTCGTCATGGGTACCGTTGGATTTAGCTCCCGTATCGAGTCTACAGTTGTTGGGGATGCCGTAAACGTAGCCGCTCGTGTCGAAAGCCTCACCAAAAACTACGACAGCACCATCCTCGTCACCAAGCCAATCGTCGAAGCGCTGCGCCACCCCGACACTTTCCCCCTGCGCTTAGTCGATAAGTTTGTTCGGGTGAAAGGCAAGGAAGAGCTAGTAGCGATTTACGAGCTTGATGCAGTGTAGGTTATTTACCGAGTCTATTTCCCCATAAAATCCCCTCTTTTTCTCTCTTTCTCTCTCTCTGCGCCCTTAGCGTCCTTGGCGGTTCGTTTTCTCCTAAATCAAAGAGAATTACTAGATATCCCCAAGAACGACTAAGAATTTAAAAATTCTTAATACCTACGCTAGTTCGATAATTCTGAGAATTTTGACCCAATAAGGCAGCGCTACTGATTAAAATTTTTGAAATTGTATCAAATACGCCAGTTTTTTAAAAAAAGCTGTGGATAATCTACTCATATAAATCCTGTTTAATTACCCAGTATCCAAAAAAACTTTACCCGTCTCAGGCATCCTTTTGGAACTGGTAGAGAGACGCTGTGGGTGAAATTACAAGTTATCAGCCTTTCAACGGATTTTCTTAAAGGAATCCCCTCATAATTCCTACCTGCTAAAGCTTACAGCCATTTTTTAAAATACCGAACAAGAAAACAACTCCCTGGAAAATATAAGTTATAAGAAAGTCTCAGGTAATGAGTTAATCTTCAGCGCTTCCATAAAATCTGATTTGGCAAGTAACCATAAAGATAGACTTTTAAAATTAAAAATATTTCAAAAGAAAGGTTTCATTGGCAATAGGCAGCTTCTGTAACAAAGTCTACCGTTTCAATTTTTAAAAGCGCCTAACTTAGCATAAAAAGCAGTATTTAACAGCGAGAGCAATAGCTGTGCGGTTACACGTGCAATTGCGCCAGATACAGGTACGCAAGGAGGAACCGTGACAAACGTAACCACCCCTACAGAAGCAATAAAGGCAACCAAGCCTACAGAAAAACTAAATAAGATTGAAAAAGCCAAAGCTGTAAAACATCCCCTATTGCTGAAGCAAGAACTGGAGCATTTTGCAGAAATTGGCTGGGAGGCGATGGACGACTTTGACCGGAACCAAGGGCTGAAGTGGTTGGGTTTTTTCCATCGCACGGTGACACCCGGCAAGTTTATGATGCGAATGCGGATACCCAACGGCATTTTGACCAGCACTCAGATGCGAGTACTGGCTGAAATCGTGCAACGCTACTGCACGGGTTCGGGATTTCAAAACCAGGGAAACGCCGACATTACCACCCGACAAAATTTCCAATTGCGGGGGATTCGGATTGAGGATATCCCAGAGATATTCAACCGTTTGTTAAAAGCGGGTCTGACTTGCATTCAATCGGGAATGGACAACGTTCGGAACATCACGGGTTCGCCAGTTGCAGGCATTGATGCGGCTGAATTAATTGATACGCGGGGGATTGTTCGCAGCCTTCAGGACATGATTACCAATAACGGTGAGGGCAATCCCGAACTTAGCAACCTACCCCGAAAATTTAACATTGCCGTTGCTGGGGGTCGAGACAACTCCGTTCATGCCGAAATCAACGACCTCGCCTTTATCCCCGCTTACAAAAATCACATCATTGGATTTAATGTCCTCGTAGGCGGCTACTTTGCGCCCAATCAATATGTAGAAGCCATTCCCCTCGATGTTTGGATTCCTCCTGAAGAGGCTGTCTCTTTGAGTAAAGCAATGCTGGAGGTTTTCCGGGATAATGGCCCCCGCGAGAATCGACTAAAGTCCCGGATTATGTACCTGATTGAGGGCTGGGGCGTTGAAAAGTTTCGGGCGGAAGTCGAAAAACAACTAGGGCATTCGCTGGAATCGGCGGCTGAAAAAGATGAAATTGACTGGGACAAGCGCGACCATATTGGCGTTTATCCTCAAAAGCAACCCGGACTCAACTACGTCGGTTTGCACGTCCCTGTCGGTCGCTTGTATGCCCATGAAATGTTTGAACTTGCGCGAATGGCGGAAGTTTATGGCGGCGGGGAGATTCGTCTGACTGTCGAACAAAATTTGATTATCCCCAATATCCCCGACACGCGCTTAAGTCCTTTCTTAGAAGAACCACTGCTTCAAGAACGGTTGTCTATCGATCCAGCCATCTTGAATCGGGGGCTAGTTTCTTGCACAGGTAGCGAGTTTTGCGGCTTTGCGCTGATTGAAACGAAAAACCGGGCGCTTGCCTTGATTCAGGAACTGGAGGAAGAGTTAATTCAACCGCATCCGGTTCGCATTCACTGGACAGGTTGCCCAAATTCCTGCGGTCAACCGCAAGTTGCAGATATTGGCTTCATCGGTACGAAGACGCGCAAAGATGGTCAAACCGTAGAAGCGGTCGATATTTGGATGGGTGGCAAGGTCGGGAAAGATGCACACCTTGGCAAAGAGATTATGAAAAAGGTTCCCTGCGAGGATCTCAAGTCAGTGGTGAGAGACTTGCTGATCGAACACTTTGGGGCAATCCCCAAGCAGCCACAAGAAAAGCTAGAAGCAGAGATTGCCGTTAGTCGTTAGTCATGCGTCATTAGTCACTTGCTAATTACGAATGACCGATGACCGATGACTAATGACCCATGACCGATGACCCATGACTAATGACGAATGCCATGAGTGACTCAACAAAAACCCTCTGTCCTTACTGTGGCGTTGGCTGTGGCTTAGAAGTTTCACCGCCAGCGGCTGCAAATCGGGAGACCAATCGAGATAGCCAAGGAAATCCGATCTGGAAAGTGCGGGGCGATCGCTCTCATCCCTCCAGTCAAGGTATGGTATGTGTCAAAGGAGCGACGGTTTCAGAGTCGATTGATAAAAACCGTCTCCTGTACCCGATGATGCGCGACTCTCTGGATGAACCCTTCCGTCGCGCTTCCTGGGAGGAAGCCTTAGATGCAATTGTCAGTCGCATGGGTTCCATCCTGAACTCCACTGGCCCAGATGCCCTATGTCTCTATGGTTCTGGTCAGTTCCTCACGGAAGACTACTACCTTGCCCAAAAGCTTTTTAAAGGCATCTTGGGCACGAATAACTTCGATACCAACTCGCGCCTGTGTATGTCTTCCGCCACGGCGGGGTATTTTTACAGCCTAGGTTCCGATGGTCCGCCTTGTTGCTACGAAGATTTAGAACTAACCGACTGTGCTTTTATCATCGGTAGCAACACAGCAGAGTGTCACCCGATTATCTTCAATCGGCTGCGGAAACACCATAAACAAAACCATCACGTCAAAATGATTGTGGTCGATCCGCGTCGCACCACAACCGCCGAAGCCGCCGATTTGCATCTAGCCATTCGACCCGGTACCGATATCGATTTACTCAATGGCATCGCTCATTTGCTTCTACGATGGGGCAAGATGAATGTGGATTTCATTGAGGATTGCACCGCAGGCTTTTCCACCTACGCTGAGGTGATTCAACACTATCCACCGGAAGTGGTCGCCGAACGCTGCGGCATTTCCCTGGATGAATTGATAACCGTTGCCAAAATGTGGGCTGAGTCTAAGCGCGTCCTTTCTATGTGGACGATGGGTTTGAACCAATCTTCCGAAGGGACTGCGAAAGTCTCCAGCTTGATCAACTTGCATCTGATGACGGGTCAAATTGGCAAACCCGGAAGCGGCCCTTTTTCCCTGACGGGTCAACCTAATGCGATGGGGGGACGGGAAGTAGGGGGTCTGGCTCATTTGTTGCCTGGATATCGTTTAGTCAAGAATGACCAGCAGCGAACCGAAGTTGAGCAGTTTTGGAAGCTTCCCGCTGGGAAGATTTCGCCGGTTCCCGGTCGCAGCGCTTGGGAAATTATCACCGGGCTAGAGACGGGAGAGGTAGAGTTTCTCTGGATTGCAGCGACGAACCCGGCGGTAAGTATGCCAGACCTGGAACGAACGAAAGCGGCGCTAAAGCGATCGCCTTTTACGGTCTATCAAGACGCCTACTATCCCACGGAAACCGCTGCTTTTGCTCACGTTCTACTCCCGGCGGCGCAGTGGGGCGAAAAAACGGGGACGATGACAAACTCTGAAAGAGTCGTCACCCTGTGTCCAGCTTTCCGCAAAGCTTTGGGGGAGGCGAGGGCAGATTGGGAAATCTTTGCAGAAGTGGGTCGTCGGTTGGGATATCCCGAACAGTTTGCTTATACTCACTCATCGGAAATTTATGATGAATTTGTGCAGCTAACCCGCGATCGCCTCTGCGACCAAACCGGCATCAGCCACGAACGTCTGGCAAAGGAAGGCCCTATTCAATGGCCCGAACCCCTTAAAAAGGAAAAATTAAAAATTAAAAAGGAATCGGGAAAATCTTCCCGCAGCACTCCTAAAAGGCTTTACACTGACTTGCGCTTCTCGACACCGGATGGACGGGCGCGTTTTGTTGCCAAGCATTCGCGGGGACTTGCAGAACCCCCCGATTCAAACTTCCCCTTTGTACTGACGACGGGCAGGCTGTACGGGCACTGGCACACGCAAACTCGTACCGGACGGATTGCCAAAATCAGCCAAATGCATCCGCAACCGTTCATTGAGATTCATCCCCGCGATGCTGCGAATTTAGCGATTCAGGAGAATGACTGGGTGGAAGTGCGAAGTCGTCGCGGGACTTCTCGATTCCCAGCCAAAGTCACTCAGACGATTTCTCCCGGTACCGTCTTTGTCCCTATCCACTGGGGCGATCTTTGGGCGGATGGTGCCGAAGCGAATGCCCTGACTCATCCTGTATCCTGTCCCGACTCTCTGCAACCCGAACTAAAAGCTTGCGCCGTGCAAGTGGTACCGATTGCTGCCCATCTAATCTCTCAGGGGTATATGCTTCCAGAGACTCCAGAGACAGAGACTCAACCGAAAGCTTTGTCCTCACCGCTGCGTGTTTGAAGCGATCGCAAAAGCTTTGG
Organism: Trichocoleus sp. ST-U1; assembly: GCF_039961835.1. Classification (NCBI taxonomy): domain Bacteria; kingdom Bacillati; phylum Cyanobacteriota; class Cyanophyceae; order Leptolyngbyales; family Trichocoleusaceae; genus Trichocoleus; species Trichocoleus sp. ST-U1. The sequence goes on along the minus strand of NZ_JAMPJZ010000087.1, from coordinate 2,084 downwards.
TTTTCTATCCGCTTTCACGCCTAAATTTCTACCAAAAGTTTACTGTTCTGGGTTAACCCGAACGCTATCTGCTTTTTCTCCAAAAGCGCTCCACAAGCCTGCCTCTCCCAGCGCGATTGGTGTCTGAGATTGGAGTTTTGCAAACGTTGAACTATAAACAACCGGAATCAACCCGAAGATCAAAGATACCACCGTAACCAAAAGCACCACCATCAATGGATTAGAGGGTTCTTCCTCCGCTATAAATACTTGGGGGCGTTCTTGCGTTTTCATTACTAAAACCTTTTGATTAATTTCTAAAAATTGTGCATCTATTTAAATCTAGCAAAAATTCTGTAGCTGAATATACAAAAATCTTCTTTTACAAAAGTTTAAAATAGCCTGAACTCGATTTTCTCGGTAGTGATGAATTTCAGCGAATACTGCACCTATCAAAAGGAGGAAATCAGATTTAGCAAGTTTGCCGAACCCGCTGAGGGATGCAACCACCATCCGTGTCTAGAGAGGAGTCAATGTCAGGAAATGCTTACATAGGATTAATCTAATTTGGCTTGAGATTCTGAGCCTTCGACCAAATAACGCGATCGCATTCTGAAAATATAGAGACTTATCAATATCATTTAATTTTTTAAGCCCTTACAATCTAATGGCTCCAAGACTATCTGCAAAACCTATTAATAAATGCTGACTTAGTAAGATGTGACAGATGTAAACAGACAGCTTCTAGAGCGCCTAACTAGAAAATAGCAGCAGAGAAATCGGTCTAAAAATCCAAGCTGAGGAAAGCAGCTTTAGTAAAAACTTCTCATACCTTCCCTTTGATAAAAGGGAATTTATTTGCTTGAAAAAATCAAACGGTTATCGCTGAGGAAATACTCAAAAATAATCCCTCTATTACACATTTTGCATGAGTTGAATGCAAAATGTGCAATAGAGAAGAAAGAATACTTCACAATACAGATACAATACCTAACAAGATAGAGATTTCAAAAGAAATCTGTCTTTTGTAACAAATTCTACGAACTCAGATTATTCAGTTCATTACTCTAACAGAAGCGCTTATTGCTAAAAAAACTAACGTTCGGCAGCTCGGCTCGATAAGGTGAGATTTTATGTTTGAAAACTTTCAAGCAAAAAATAGACCGAACCCCGTGGCAAGCGCCTAATTACGTAAATTTTTTACCTAGGATTTATATCCCCGATTGAATCTATAAAATTTACGCTAACCCAAGAACAGTTCCCGCTTTGATGCATACTTTACTTGAAAAGAAGAGGTTCTGAAATGTCCGGATTATGGTCATTTAGCGGTCGATACCGCATCTTACACCTGACCTGGTTTGCATTCTTTTTAACCTTTGTCGTTTGGTTCAACTTCGCCCCTTTTGCCACAGCGGTGAAAGCAGATTTAGGTTTAAATGAAGCCCAACTCAGAACTCTCGCTATTTGTAACGTTGCGCTCACCGTTCCGGCTCGAATTATTGTCGGCATGATTCTGGATCGCTACGGTCCTCGGATCACCTATTCATGCCTTTTAATTTATGCGGCGATTCCTTGCCTGATGTTTGCATTTGCACAGAATTTTTCCCAATTAGTATTAAGCCGCTTAGCGCTGAGCATCGTTGGGTGTGGATTTGTGATTGGCATTCGGATGGTGGCGGAATGGTTTCCCCCGAAAGAAATTGGCTTAGCAGAAGGCATTTATGGCGGCTGGGGTAACTTTGGCTCGGCAGGTGCAGCGTTTACCCTCCCGACAATTGCCACAGCAGCTGCCTTTTTAGGGGCAGGTCAAGTTAACTGGCGGTTTGCGATCGCGCTCACCGGAATTGTTGCCGCTATCTACGGAATTGTTTATTACTTCAACGTCAAAGATACCCCTGCTGGCAAGGTTTACGAGCGTCCCCAAAGCAGCGCCGGAATAGAAGTGACCACCCAGAGAGACTTCTGGTTTCTGTTGCTATCGAACATTCCCTTAGTCGGCGTTTTGGGTCTAATTGCTTGGCGTTTAAATCAAGTTAAATTCCTCAATGCTACTCAACTATATATCACTTGGTTTTTGCTGCTGTGCTTGTATGCATTCCAAGCTT
>NZ_JAMPJZ010000086.1:0-20799 GCF_039961835.1 Trichocoleus sp. ST-U1 | reverse complement strand
TGTCTCCAGTTGAATGAGTATACTTCTGATATCCATTGTTTGTTGGATAATTATTTGTTGGATACAAAGCATTGGATTTGAATAATTGTCCCGATTGGATAATCGCAATAGCGATGGGTTCTAAAGCTTTTGTCCAGCTGTCTCTGATGCGCTGCTGCTCTTCCGGGGTGGGGTTGGTGCTTAACCGTTGAATTTCAGCCAGGACAATTGCTGGTAGTTGCTCGTAGAAACTCATTGCTAGTTCACTACCTACCTGATTCAGCAACAGTTGCACTAAAGCAGAGCTGTTCATTACATCATTCGCAACACTACCCGTTGCACCAGCGGCAGTTGCACTAGCGGCAGGGGGCAGATCTAATTGGGGGATAGAATCAACGGGAGATACAGGGGTTTTAACAGGCTCAGCAGGACTTTGAAGCGTGTCCCTGGCATCTTCAATCGGAGGTTGAACAATCACAGCAGGACTTTGAAGTGTGTCCCTGGCATCTTCAATCGGAGGTTGAACAATCGCAGCAGGATTTTGAAGCGTGTCGCTGCCATATTCAATAGGAATAGTAGGGTGAACAGGCACAGAACCTTTATGCGTATCCCAGGGGTCTTCAATCGTAGGGTGAACACCCGTAGCAGCGCCTTTAAGGCTGTCGATTGCACCTTCAATCGTAGGGTGAACACCCGCAGCAGCACCTTTTATTACTAAATCCGCAGCACCTTCAACAATCGCTTTAATACCCTCACCTACACTTTTACCAGTAAACGCCGCAGCAGCTGCACTGACTACAGCACCAAAGGTTGCTCCAGCTAAAGCAGCATTCGCCACACGCCTGCGGGTGCCTGTTGGCTGAACACCAGACTCTTCTGTAGCCGCGTCAGTCTCTTCGTTGGCTGCATCTGACGCAGCATCACCGCCATCTCCGCTAGTGTCTGCTGGAGGAACGCTGGACTGTGCCGGAATCCGGTCAGTATTTTCGTCATGCCGATCAAAAGGCTGATTGCTCTGTGTCATAATGCCCCGTCTCCTGCCTACCAAAACGGCTTAACGATCTGAAGTCACTGCTACTGCTAATTTAGCGATCGCACGTATAGACTTACACCGACCTCAAGGGAGACATCCTTAAATACCCAGCAAGGTATAGCCATATACGATGATTGGGATTCCATATCTACAACTACAGATGCAATAGGTGTTGAGTCATGTCTGCCTTTAGCTCAGTTAAATCCTTCTTGAGGCTCGTTAGAGTTGCAATAGATAACGAGCTACAGCAAAACGATATTTAGATGCTTGGGGGCAAAAGAGACAATGATGACTAATAATACGCCAAATTTCGAGAGACGTGACGAAAATGCTGGCTCTAGCGAGACAGCTCAACCTTATATTCGTACAGAAAGCACAACTCAACCTAGTGGAATACCAAGAGCAGAAAACAGCCCTACGATTACATCTCAATCTGTTGCTCGGCAACAACCCACCGACATCAATGCTCGGCAACAATCCGGCAGTATGAATGCTGGACAACAATCTAGCAGCATGAATCCAGCCTTATCTAGAGCGCTGATGGGAGGACTCATCGGTGCTACCTTAGGGACACTAGCCGGTCTGGTAGCTGGTAGGAGAACATCTGAGGGTGTGAAGCACGCTGCCAAAGGTGTTGGCGATGCGACAAAGACTATTGCTGGCGGTGTTAACCAGACTGCAAAAGGTGTTGGCGAAGCAGCAAAGACTGTAGCTGGCGGTGTTGGTCAGACAGCCAAAGGTGTTGGCGAAGCGGTTAAGAGTGTAGCTGAAGGCGTTAACTACGCTGTAGTAGGCACATTACAAGATACCGCTGAAGGTGTTAGCCAGGCTGTAGTAGGTACATTGGACGCAGTAAAGGGTACAGCTTCAAATGCTAAGCAAGTTGTAGCAGGTGCCGCAGACCAGCTACAGGATAAAACTGAGGATGCCAAGCAATCTGCAATCAGTGGATTGGACGCAGTTCAGGATGCCGCTGAGGATATCAAGCCATCTTACGAGCAGAACGTCAAGGTAGCGAAAGAGCATCCAGTGATCAGTACGCCGCAGGTCACGACAACTGCGAACATCGGCATGGAAAGGGACATGAATATGCAGACAGCATATATTTCCGGCCCAGATGAGGAAGATGTGGTTAATCGAAATAGGTTTTCAGAGACTGAAACCTCACTAGCTCCTAATGCAACCTATCTCCAAGAAGGGGAAGGTTCTGGTTTCCAACGTTATGAAGATACTGCTGACATTTAGAAGCAAGTCTTGATGACTGCGAATGATTGATAGAAGGGTTAGGAGTTAGGAGTTAAGAGTTGGAAATTGATAACTCATAATTCATGACTCCTAACCTTTATCAATTGTTCCTGAAAAACAACCCTTGCAAATTAGAATAAAATTGTAATTAGTTGGGTTTGAACTAAGCGTTAGCAAAGGATATTTCCGCATTTGCTTAGGTTAAGAGAATATCGCTTTTTTCCCATTTAAGCAGGCGGCTATCATCAGTATCTATTTAAGTAGAAAGGAGACGATTTTTATGATTGATAATGACAAAGTTTTGGGTGAAGATGAAATATTTGTTGAGCAAATTCCACACGAATATGATACTCCTCCGGCAGACACAGGCATGAATAATGCCTTGACTAAAATAGCGATTGGAGCATTCATTGGTGCTACGGTGGGTGCGATAGCTGGGGCTATGGCGAATAAGGGTGCCGTTGATCGGGTAAACCAGACTGTAAGAAATGCAGGAAATGCAGTCAAAAATGCCGCTGACGGTGTTAACCAAACTGTAAGAAGCGTAGGTGATGGTGTCAAGAACGTAGCTGTCAGCGTTAACGACACAGTAATCGATGTAGGGGACAAAGTTAAGGGCGTCACCCAGGATGTTAATTACACCGTAAAAGATACCCTTAGCACAGTTAAGGGTACAGCGGAGAATGTTAACGAGACTGTGAAAGGTACAGTGGATGTACTCAAGGATGCAGCGGATAATGTTAACGAGAATGTCAGAGGTGCGGGAGAAGCATTGAAAGGTGCATCTGAGGATGCCACTCCATCTGAACCTCAGATTGTCAAGGGGCCTGATAAGCAGGTAAAGTACATTTTAGTGCCAGTAGAAACTGAAGGGAATGTTTGATAAACCAAACTTCGAGGAAGGGGAAGTTTAGGAACAAATACTTGAAGTGTTGCTTTTGCAACTGGACAAATTTTGGTCGTCAGAACAAATTTTAATTAGAAGCGATCGCTCTCTGAAAAAAAGAAGCGATCGCTTCTTTTTTTCTAATAAAAAGGGTAGATTGAGGCTTGACTTTTATTCAATTGTAGAAATCTTAATAGATTAGGAATTGATTAAGGGCGGTGCCGTTTCAATTTTTCCAAGTAGCTCCATTTTTTCTGTGTCATCACACCAAGAAGATTTGATGGCATTTTTAATCAAATTTACAATATCATCCAAAGAAAACCCTAATTTTTCAACCAAAATTTTATATTCGTAAGCTAAACTCGAATTAAACATTTTTGGATCGTCAGTATTAACCGTTATCAGCAGTCCTTCCTCGTATAATTTTTTAATCGGGTGGAGTGAGATGTCAGCAACGACTCCTGTTCTCAGATTAGAGATAGGACACATCTCTATTGGGATTTGCTCTGATTTCAAAAAGGATACTAATTCTGGATCGTCTATCGCACGTACACCATGCCCAATACGATCCACTTTTAAGCTGCGAATGGCTCCCCAGATACTCTGAGAACCTGCTGCTTCACCCGCGTGGGCAGAAGTTTTAAATCCCAAGTTTCTCGCTTGCTCGTAAACCGCTTCGTAGGGTTCAGGAGGAAATGTTTGTTCCGAGCCACCGATGCCAATTCCCAAGACTCCAAGATTTTTTACCTCGTGAATCTGTTTTACCCAAGTCATTCCCTGTTCCGGTCCGAAATCTCGAATCAGGTCGGCTACTAAATTCACTGTAATTTTATCGGCATGAACATCCAAACCTTTGCGAATTGCTTCCGTGAGTTTCTGGGGTTCCAGTCCATGCCGAATAAAATCGCCTGGAGAATAAAAAGCTTCCACATAAATAACATTTTGAGAAGCTAAATCCTCAGCAACTTTACTGGCAATCAATGTAAAATCTTCGTATTCTCGTAAAAAGTTGTTCTTCCAAACCCAGGTATCAATAAAATGTTGAAAATCTTTGTATTGAAATTTTTGCTCCATCTGGGAGAATGAACCAACGGAAGAAACGGCATTATACTTTTCTATAAGTTGCCAAAGGGCTGTGAGGGGAATTGCTCCCTCCAGATGAAGATGAAGTTCAACTTTGGGTAATTGGTGCAGAGTATCATTTAGCAACATATTCTTAAGATGAAAAGTAATTTTTATCGGCGTCAGATGACGTAATTTTACCGCTCAAAAATCGCCAACTCTATTTATTAGAGTTACTTTGCCTAAAGGTTATTATCTTCCTCCAAGTGGTTCACCCGATTGGGTGACAGTATGGACAGATAGCTCCCATGTGAGAATATAGCGGGCAAGCAGTTGAGTCCAATACAAACCTAACCCCCAGCTCCTTCCCTAGTAGGAAAGGGGAGTAAGACTTAAATCAAAGCCTCTCTCCTCCTAGGACAGAGGTTTGGAGAGAGGTCAAAAATGTACTGCATCCAACTGAGAACGGCTATATCTCATTGATATTCCTTGGCAGTAAGGGTGCCTTTACACACAATTAGTTTTCTGTCAATGTAGAAGCGATAAAAATAATTCGTGGATGGGTGTTTTAGGATGATCATCACAGAAGTGTCTGATTCGTAACTGCTGAACACATCCGATGCTGAACATTCCTCAACTACTAGCACAAGAGCTTTCCCTCAAACCTTCTCAGGTGCAAAGTGCGCTAGAACTTTTCGCCGAGGGGTCAACGATTCCCTTTATTGCTCGTTATCGGAAAGAGCGTACTGGCACAATGGACGAAATCCAGCTTCGCAACCTGTCGGAGCGATTTACCTACCTGACGGAGTTAGAAGAGCGCAAGGCGGCGATTCTGGAAGCGATCGCATCCCAAGGTAAACTCACCGATGAGCTGAAAGCTAAAATCGAATCCTCTGTGCAAAAAACCGAACTAGAGGATCTTTACCTACCCTACAAAACGAAGCGACGGACACGTGCCACCATCGCGAGGGAAAAAGGACTGGAACCCTTAGCAGAATTTATCAAGTCGCTGAACAATCGCACTGCTCAGCCTGCATCTCTGGAGTCAGAGGCGGCAAAGTATATTTCTGAAGAAAAGGGAGTGAAGACGCTGGAGGAGGTGCTTAAAGGTGCTTCTGACATTTTGGCGGAGGCGGTGTCTGAAAAAGCTGAGGTGCGATCGCATCTACGCGACTATTTGATGAACGAAGGGGTATTCGTCTCGCGCATCAAAAACGATCATCCCGAAGGTTCCACCAAATTTGAGATGTACCGAAATTTTCAGGCTTCGGTGAAAAATATTGCGCCGCACAACTTGCTGGCGCTGCTGCGAGGCGAGACGGAGGAAGTGTTGAACCTAGAACTTTCCTTCGATGAAGAAGTTGTCCTGTCCTATTTGGAGTCGCAGGAAATCCAAACGAAAGTCCCAGCGGTGAGAGACTTTTATCGGGGAATGCTCAAAGATGCCTTCAACCGTTTGATGAAAGCTTCCCTGATTAGCGAAGTGCGTGCTGATAGAAAAGCTTATGCAGATGTCGAGTCGATTAAGACATTTGAAAGTAATTTGCGGGAGTTGCTGCTGTCGAGTCCAGCGGGATTGAAGCCAACGCTGGCAATCGATCCGGGATTTCGGACTGGGTGCAAAGTTGCCGTTCTTGATGAGACGGGGCAATTTTTAGAATACCAGGCTGTCTTTCCCCATCAAGCAGCCGAGCAGCGATTGAAGGCTGCCAGCACTATCAAGAAATTGATTGAAAAGTACAATATTCAACTGATAGCCATCGGTAATGGCACTGCCGGACGGGAGACGGATGAGTTCGTTGCAGAAATTCTCAAGACGATGGATCGCAAACCGATTAAAGTCATGGTGAATGAGTCGGGAGCATCGATTTATTCTGCGAGTGATGTAGCGATCGCAGAATTCCCCGATCTGGATATTACCGTTCGCGGTGCCATCAGCATCGGTCGTCGCTTGCAAGATCCCTTAGCCGAACTCGTCAAGATTGACCCCAAATCGATTGGCGTCGGACAGTACCAACACGATGTCGATCAAAAATTACTGAAAACGAAGCTAGATGACACGGTAGAAAGTTGCGTGAACTATGTCGGTGTGGATTTGAACACTGCCTCAAAAGAACTTTTGACCTTTGTTTCCGGGATGACACCAACGGTTGCCAAAAATATCATCACCTATCGCAACAAGCAGGGTGCATTCAAAAACCGCCGGGAATTGATGAAAGTGCCAAAATTAGGGCCAAAAGCCTTTGAACAGGCGGCTGGTTTCTTGCGGATTCGCGCTGGCGAAAATCCTTTAGATAATACAGCCGTACATCCTGAGAGTTATGGGGTTGTACAAGCGATCGCTAAAGATTTAAATGTACCGTTGGAGCAAATTACGCAAGTTGCAGAAAAACTTAAGTCAACCAACTTGAAGAAATACGTCACTGATACCGTCGGCGAACCGACGCTGCGCGATATTATCAGCGAACTAGAAAAGCCGGGAAGAGATCCCCGCGCCGAGTTTAAATATGCCACTTTTAAAGAAGGAGTCAAAGAAATAAGGGATCTCCAAATTGGCATGGAACTGGAAGGGATTGTGACGAATGTTGCTAACTTTGGCGCGTTTGTCGATATCGGCGTTCACCAAGATGGTTTGGTGCATATTTCGCAACTCTCTGACCGATTTGTAGACGATCCAAAACAAATTGTCAAAGTCGGACAAGTTGTGAAAGTGCGAGTTCTAGAAGTCAACGAGCAGTTGAAACGCATTAGTTTGTCGATGAAATCAGCAGGCGAAGCGAGTGGCGGAAGTAGTGTGAAAAAAACAAGCGATCGCACGCAGCAAAAATCACCGACACTGAACGACTTAAAAACAAAGTTTGGTAGAAAATCGTAAGCTTGCAACTTCCTAGCTCGATCCCCCCAGCCCCCCTTTTCAAGGGGGGCTAAAATTCTTAAGACTTTGGCAATATTGGGTAAGCTCTAAATAAAAAAATACTTTTTTATTTACAGATTCTGATTTTTATCAAGTTTTTTTAGTTTAGAAATGAAAAATATTGGTCTTAGCTTCCCTTAAAAAGGGGGATTGGGGCGCTCAAATATAGCAGCAGCCCAAAATTATCTTATCCCTCCAGCTTTTGAAATACCATCAAATGCTGCTGAGGTAAAAAGCTTTTTGTTTCCAACCATTGCAAACCCACTGCTGCCATTTCTTTACGCACTTGCTTTTGAGTCATTTTGTGCAGCGCTTTGATCAGAATAAACGGATTTTCACCGCGATACTCAACTAAAACTACACGTCCACCTGGTTTAAGCGCTTTCACAAGCGCTTCCATCACTTCTCTAGGATATTCAAATTCGTGATAGGCATCCACCATTAACGCCAAATCAACGCTTGCTGTCGGCAGATTCGGGTCTTTAATGGTGGCTAAAATTGGCTCAACATTCGTAATATTTCCCTCTTTTTTCATAAAATTCATCATGTCGAGCATCTCCGGCTGAACATCCACCGCCAGCACCTTCCCTTGTGACACGAGGGGAGCAATGCGAAAGCTCATGTATCCCGTCCCGGCTCCGATATCTGCCACAATATCAGTAGGTTTCAAGTCAAGGGCATTCACCACTTTAGAAGGTCGCTCTTCAGCTTCTCGACTCGGTCGTTCCAGCCAAAATGCTCCCTCATGTCCCATCACTTTAGCAATTTCTCGACCCATGTAAAACTTGCCAATGCCTTCTGAGCTGTGGTTGCTCCGTTCCTGATAAATCGCGTTATCAGAAGCTATTGTATTTGTTAGTCCCGTGTCAGCAGGATTAAGCAAGAAACCGCCTATCATTACCAAAATAATCACCGCTACACGTAATTTTTTCAAAATTTCCATCCTTGGTTTACCTAAATATGTCTCTGCTTTGTGCCCCAAAGCTCAACTTAGCACTCAGACAGTCAAGAGCATATCATCCGATTCCTTAAAATCTTCGGAATTCCCGAAGAAACGGCTATATGAAGAATCGGATGTATTAGGAAGTAGCTGGTGATGCGATCGCGGCATCGACTAATGGGCTAATCCCACTCGGAGATTCTCAAAGCACCGCTGGACGCCCATTTAAGTTGAAATTTTATCATTAAGTGCGCTTCGATCTGCCGGTGCGGGTGTCAGTCCTCAACCTGCCTTATTCGTTATGCTGTTTGGCATTCATGTGACGAATAATCCAATAACTAATTGAAAGAGATAATAGGGCAATTCCCAACCCAATTATGTCAACCCCTGATGTTTTTTCCAAGTCTAGAATAATAATTTTTCTAGCAACAGCGATTATAGAAGTAACAATAACTAATTCAACTTGAATAACGTGTTTTTTTAGATATGCAGTGATATTTTCTAGTATTTCAAGAGCAATCAAAACATTCAAAAACAATCCAAATATTTTGAACAATGTTTTAGTAAAAGGCTCATCTGGTTGACCAATCAGCGTTTGTACCAAAGACAGGCCTAGATTCCAAATTGCTAACAGGATAACTAATATCATAGCAATTGAAAGAACTTTGGAAACTATACCCTCTATATTTTCTAGTTGGTGTAAAAAGTTTTCATCTCTGAAAGCTGCTCTGATTTGTTTTGTTAGCTTTTTGCCTGTCCGCATTTTGCCAGTCTCTTTTTATAGACACACTATTAATATTATTTTAAAATTGGTATTACTTTTGATATTTAACACGATAAAAGGCAAAAGGAAAAATAACGTACCTTTTTTTCCTTTTGCCTTTTGCTTTATTCGTCGTCGTGAGCGAAGCGGTTGTAGAGAAAATCTAGAGCGTGATTCCGCAGCTTGTAGTATTGCGGATCTTCCATAATGCGGGCGCGATCGCGCGGACGCGGAAAAGGTATTTCCATTACCTCACCAATTTTAGCGTGAGGCCCATTCGTCATCATCACCAATCGATCTGCTAGAAATAGAGCCTCATCAATATCGTGAGTGATCATCAACACCGTCGCCCGGTTGTCGTTCCAAATTTTTAGCAGTTCTTCCTGTAATTCTTCCTTAGTAATTGCATCCAACGCCCCAAAAGGCTCATCCAAAATCAATACTTGGGGACGAATCGCCAAAGCACGAGCAATACTCACCCGCTGTTTCATCCCGCCGGATAATTGCGGCGGCTTTTTGTCAGCAGCTTCTGTGAGTCCTACCATTGCTAAATGATCTCGCACTATTGCCCTTTTTTCAGCTTCCGGTTTATTAGGATAAACTGCGTTAACAGCCAGGTAAATGTTTTCAAACGCAGTCCGCCAAGGCAACAAAGCGTAATTCTGGAATACTACCATGCGGTCTGGTCCCGGTTGGGTGATGCGCTTAGAGCCAACCCGCACCTCGCCGCTGCTGGGCGTATTGAAACCCGACACCATATTGAGCAGTGTCGATTTACCACAGCCAGAGTGACCGATGAGGCAGATAAACTCGCCTTGCTGTACGGTAAGGTTAACGTCTTCCAGCACCGTGTAAGGACCTTTTGGTGTTGGATAAACTTTGGATACGTTCTCAATCACCAAAAACGGTGAACTAGGGGATTTTTGAGTGTTGAGTGTTGAGTTTTGAGTTAAAGAATTTGAGGTTTGAAAGTTAAAAGCTTGCATGGCTGTAGAAGGAGTAAATAAACTGTGGGAGCAAAACTAGGGGATTTCTAATCGCGGCTACACAGGCAAAACTCTACAAAAGTGGGTTTCAAATTCAATCCACGCAGGCGGACAAGAGTTTGTATAGCCGCGAATGACCTTCGCTGGGGTTTCTATTAATTAAGCTGCCGTCTTTGTCCTGGAATCGATGACAACTTCCGCAACTGAAAAGTCCTGCTTAATTGCCAGACTGTTGAGGTAGGAAATTGGGTCATCGGCGTTAAAGGGAGTGCCGTCAAAAAGTTGAATTGCGCCGCGAGTGTAACTAATGTCAAGACCCAGTTCTCGCGCTGCTGTACTGAACGCACCAACTCGACAGACTCGTTCCAGGATTTCTACCCAATTTCTGGGGAAAGGAGTATCGCCCCAACGAGCTAGCTGTGTCATAATCCAAAGTTGCTCAGTGCGACTGGGACGGTTGACTCCACCTTCACCGTAAAACTGGTGATGGGCATACTCGCGCATGGGATGCTCTAAGCTACAGGCAGAGTAGTTTGGTTCTCCCATCTGGATGTAAGCCAAATCGGTGCTTACATACTCCCGTCGCGCCAAAATCTCCCGAATTTCTTGGGCATTAGCCATATCTGCACAGTATTTGCAAGCCTCTAAGAGAGCTTTAACTAAGGCAATGTGGGTGTTCGGATAAGCTGCTGCCCAGTCTTCCCGCACTCCTAGAACTTTGCCTGGGTGTCCCAGCCAAATTTCTAAGTCTGTCGCAATCGTAAAGCCAATTTCTTCCTCGGCGGCGCGGAGGTTCCAAGGTTCCCCGACGCAGTAACCGTCTATCGTTCCGGCTTGCAAATCTACCACCATTTGGGCGGGAGGGATAGTTTTCAGGGATACGTCGCGGTCGGGGTCAATGCCACCAGCTGCCAGCCAATAACGCAGCAGCAAATTGTGCATGGAACTGGGATGCACCATTCCCATCCGGTGCTGACGATCGGGGGTGCGACGCAGGTAATCTTTAAAATCAGATAAGGTGTACACGCCTTCCTCGTAGAAGTGCTTGGCGAGGGTGATGGCGTTGCCGTTGCGGGTCATGGTCAGGGAGGTGACGACCGGAACGGAGCGGTTTTCATGACCTCCCAGGGTTAACCAGAGAGGCATTCCGGAGGGCATCTGGGCGGCATCTAAATATCCGCCAGTCATGCCGTCGGTGATTCCCCGCCAGCTGGTTTCACGCATCAGGTTGACTTCATCAAGTCCATGCTTGGTAAAGAAACCTTTTTCTTTAGCAATCGCTAGAGGCGCACAAGCGGTTAGCGGTAAGAAGCCAATATCGAGATTAACTTTTTCTAGACCATGACGAGCGATCGCTGTCGTCTTCCTCGCCCGAATTTTCTTAATCCGTTTCTGCTGATTGAGGAAGTAAATCATCTCACTCCGCAAGCTGTAGTAGCTGGGATGTTCTACCACTTCCATCCGCTTGCGGGGTCGGGGAATATCAACTTCTAGAATTTGACCAATCTTGGATTCTGGCCCATTGGTGAGCATTACAATTCGGTCAGATAACAGTACCGCCTCATCGACATCGTGAGTCACCATGACGGCGGTGACTTGGTTTTCTTCGCAAATTTTCATCAGCTGTTCTTGCAAGTTCCCCCGCGTCAGTGCATCTAATGCACCAAACGGTTCATCTAATAGGAGTAACTTGGGACGAATCGCGAGGGCGCGGGCGATCGCAACCCGCTGTTTCATTCCACCCGATAATTGAGCAGGTGGTTTATCGGCAGCATGACGCAACCCTACCATATCGATATGCTGCTCAACGATTGCTTTGCGTTCCCCGGCTGGCAAATCTTTCATCACCGAGTTTACCGCTAACGCAATATTTTCCCGTACTGTGCGCCAAGGCAATAGCGAATAATTTTGGAATACTACCATCCGGTCAGGGCCAGGTTTAGTAATGCGTTGCCCTTCCAGCGTCACTACACCTTCAGTTGGCAAATCTAAGCCTGCCACCATGTTTAACAAAGTGGATTTACCACAACCGGAGTGACCAATTAGAGAGACAAATTCTCCCTTTTTTATCTGGAGGTCAATTCCTTTGAGGGCGACATAGGTGCCACCTCCGGTTAACGAAAAAACTTTATCAATTTGGTCAACGGCAACAAAAACGCTCATGGTAGTTGGTGATTGGTAATTGGTAATTGGTGATGACTAACGGGTGGTTGGTAGTAGGTAATAGGTAGTAAGTAGGCGCTTTTTACCCATTACCTATCCCCTACTTCTGTCCTTCGGGTAAAATCCGCGTTTCGATCCAACCCATCGCTTTATCTAGCAGCAGACCAACAACACCGATGTAGATTAAAGCCAAGATAACTTCGCTAACTGCGTTATTCTGATAAGCTTCCCAGATAAAGAAGCCAATCCCGACAATCCCGGACATCACAATTTCTGCTGCGATAATTGCCAACCAAGCCAAACCGATTGCAATTCTCAAACCTGTGAAAATGTAGGGTAAAGCAGCAGGAATGAGAATATTGAAGAAGTATTCTTTCCGTGAAAGCTGCAAAACTTTGGCGACGTTGTTGTAATCTTGGGGGATTTGCTTCACTCCTACCGCTGTATTAATCAAGATAGGCCAAATAGCGGTGATAAAAATTACGAAAAGGGCGGCTGGTTCGTTTTGGCGCAATGCTGCCAAAGAAATTGGCACCCAAGCTAGAGGCGGTACGGTTCGCAATAACTGGAAGATGGGATCTAAAGCTTTGGACATCATTTTATTCGTACCAATCAAGATGCCCAAGGCAATACCAATAATCGCTGCTAAGGAGTAACTAATAGCGACTCGTTGTAAACTAGCGAGAATCTGCCAAAACAAACCTTTGTCCGTACCGCCTCGGTCATAAAAAGGCCAGAAAATTAGTATCCAAGTATCTTTGACAACCTGTATTGGCCCTGGTAGCGTTGCACCTGGAGTCCAAGAAAACAGCTGCCACGCGCCGAGGAAGATAGCGATCGCAATAAATGGCGGTATCAGGTCGGGAAATTGTTTGTTCAGGCGGGATAACCAAGCGTTCTGGGAAGCAGTTGCAGGGCGTCTTTGTAGCGTTGTCATGGATAGTGTTCTCCTAAACTTTACTAATGGGTAATCGGTCTATTGGTTGTTGCCCGTGGTCTATTGTTTGTTATCAACTAACTGCTGACAACCGACTAAGCTCTCACCTTCTTGATTTTCAGTTGTTGCAGGTAAGCTGTGGGATTATCTGGGTCAAACTTGACACCATCAAAAAATTCTTCAACGCCACGAGACGTACTTGTAGGAATGTCCGCAGCAGAAATTCCGGCTTCTTTGGCAGCTTCTCGCCAAATGTCTTCCCGATTGACTTTATCAATAAGGGCTTTAGCATTTGCCAATGTAGATTCAGGCAAAAATCCCCAGCGGACGCTTTCTGTGAGAAACCAAAGATCGTGGCTCTTATAAGGATAAGAAACACTTCCTTTTTCATCTTTCCAGTAATAAGCTGCCATTGATTTATCATCAATGATGCGACCATCGCCCATATCGTATTTACCTTGGAATGGTTCTGCCAGTATTTCAGATGGAAGATTAAAATAATTTCGTGCGCCAAGGATTTCAGCGGCTTCTTTTCGGTTGTCAAAATTATCCAACCATTGCTGCGCTTCCATAATGCCTTTCAAAAGCGCTTTGGTTGCTTTAGGATTTTTATCAACCCAATCTCCTCTCATGGCGAAGTATTCTTCGGGGTGATTTTTCCAAATTTGCGCTGTTAATGCTGAAACGAAGCCAATCTTATCTTTAACAATTCGATAAGGCCAAGGGTCGCCTGTACTGAAAGCATCCATTGTCCCCGTCTTCATATTGGCAACAGTTTGAGCAGAGGGTACGGGAATTAATTTAACTTCAGTATCTGGATCGATGCCGTTTCCAGCTAACCAGTAGCGAATCCAGAAATCCTGATTAACTTGTGCAAAAGTATAAGCAGCGGTAAATGGAGTTTTTGCGGATTTTAGTCCGTCAAAAAATGCCGTTGCTTTGTCCATTTTTAACTCAAGACCTTTTCCTAAATGCTTGCTAGCAATCGCAATTCCATTTCCATGAGTAATCAACTGAGCCAGCACGTACATAGAAATTTTCTGATTACCTTTGGTGATTAAGCCTTCAGTAATGAGATGCGGCATTGGCATCTGATATTGACCACCATCAACGCCGCCACCCGCTGAACCTATTTCGGTGTTATCCCGCATAGAACCCCAGGAAGCTTGCTTGGAAAGCTCAACTCCAGTCATGCCATACTTGGCAAAGAAGCCTTTTTCTTGAGCAATAATAAAAGGAGCTGCTTCTACAATTGGGATATATCCTAGTTTTACTTTATTAGTTTCCGGAGCTTGTTCTGGGCTAATATTAGCGGCAGGCGTTGTCTGGGCTTGAGTTCTGTTGTTGAATTCTGGGGGATTTCCTAAACAACCTTTGAGCAATAAAGACCCCATTGCGGAGGCTCCAGCAGTTAGGATGAATTTGCGGCGTGAAAGTTTAGAAAATTCGCTCATAAGGTCTCCTTGCTACAATCTTGTTTAGGATTTTGAACAGAAAAGCTATCTAAATCAAAAGAACGCTTTTTAAATGCAAAAGCCATGCCAATTAGAGGCACAACAAACCGATTCCCTGGAATGGTTAAAGGTTTAATGCACTAATGACGGTTGTTGGATACAACCAAGTCGCGAACCTAGTGATAGATTTACGACAATTAGCTTTTGAAAAATTTGCTGAGGTTGCTCGCGCTAGCTTCTTTGCGTCAGGTAACGTTGCTTTTCCTCTGCGTTAAAGGTAAATATATCACCTTGATTAGTGAGCGCCTAGCTAAAAAGTATTACTTATCAGTGGAATCTTCAATGGTATTTATAAATTTTTTCTTTAGATTAGACGCCATAATCAGCTAAACCAATAGGCTGATTAACGGGTGATTATCTAAACTCCTGAATTTGAGCTAAAACCTAATACAAGGCAGCGCGATCGCTCAAATTGCATACATCAGGCAGACTTGTTAATGAAAAATCCAATGGTAATCATAGAAATTTCCTTGGATGTCATCGCTCGACCGAATAAACAGCCTAATTAAGTTTTGCTTATTTAACCGATTTAATGTGGTTTATCAATTTTCCTCAACTTGAGGCGATCGCTGATGCTGAATGTATTGATCCCTCTAGCCTGTCGGGAGAGCTAAATTCATCTTCTATTTCCGCCTAACACACCTAGCAGACTGGTGATCTTGGTAGATTACGATGTGAAGCGAGCAGCCAGTTTTTGGTTGGGTTTCGCTCCCACACAAGCCTAACGAACGGCTTTTCAAAGGTTTCAAGAGTTTTGGAGAGTCTTGCAGCTCGAAACCTCACCCCCAACTCTCTCTTTGCTTGCAGGGAAGAGCCGGGGTGGGGTAAAACTGGACTGCATCCAAACCAGAATTGCTGTATGCGAAAACTAAAATATTACGTAGCTTGCACCATTGATGGGTTTATTGCCCACGAAGACCACACAATTGATGGTTTTCCTCCGGAAGGCGAACACATAACCGATTATCTCGAATCGCTCAAGCAGTTTGATGTTGTTTTAATGGGACGCAGGACATACGAGTTCGGACTGAAGCTCGGCGTGACTAATCCTTATCCAGCGATGAAGCAGTACGTTTTCTCGCGGACGATGAAGGAAAGCCCCCATGAGAATGTTGAACTCGTTTCGGACAATATTACTGAATTGGTCAGGAAATTGAAAAATGAAACCGGCAAAGACATCTACCTTGGCGGTGGCGCGGATTTAGCGACAATGCTTTTTGGCGAAAACTTGATTGACGAGATCGTCCTGAAGTTGAGTCCGGTACTATTCGGTTCGGGCATTCCACTTTTTTCTGGAGTCATCAAGCAAACCGCTTTAGAACTCACGGACAGCAAAATCTATGCAACTGGTGTCTTATTGCTTCATTATCGGGTGAAGAATTGAAGTATTCAGGCTGACAGATTAGAGGATATTAAGGTCAAGCGATCGCTTCTGAACTTCCGCTTGCTTGAGATAAGATGCTCGTCGCCTAATGGACGATTAGTTCTTACAAGCCTAAAAGACTCACCACCATTTTTAGCAATCCGATCCGCGAAAACCTGTGCCAGTTGCAAACTTCCGAAACCAGACAGCACTGCTGGGGACGCGATCGCTTCTTCCCAATCGCTCGCGTAGAAGGGGGCGTGAACTGTAGAAAGCATCCACAAAGCAAATTGACTTTTTGGGCGCTAGGCTAACGCCTCGCTTTGCTGTTTTCATGCCCAAAGGGCTGTACGCGATCGCATCCAATTTAATTTATGACTCAGTAACACTCACCGCAGCCCTGAGAATTGCTAAAATTTGCATCATTTATCTTTCAGGGGGAGTGATGACAAACTGGCAAATCATTAGTGGTGGAGTAACGGCTCCTAGAGGGTATCGGGCGGCTGGAATCGCCGCCGGACTAAAGCCTTCAGGCTTACCGGATTTAGCGCTAATTTATTCAGAGGTAGAAGCGATCGCAGCAGGCGTCTTCACCACCAGTCAAGTACGCGCTGCCTGTGTCGATTATTGCCGTCAGCACCTCTCTACCAAACACAGCGCCCACGCAATTCTCTGCAACGCTGGGCAAGCCAACGCCGCCACGGGTTCCCAAGGTTGGATTGACGCGATTGAAAGCGCTCAGATGTTGGCTCAAATACTGAATATTTCCTCTGACTCTATTTTGCTAGCATCTACGGGCGTTATTGGGCAACGAATTAAGATGGATGCCCTGCGAGATGGAATTCCTAAATTGGTCGCTGCTGCTTCTGAAACCGGCGGCGATGCAGCAGCCCAAGCAATCGTCACCACCGACTTAGTGACGAAATCAATTGCGTTAGAGACCACTTTTGGCGATCGCCCGGTGCGAATCGGCGGCATGGCAAAAGGATCTGGGATGATTCATCCCAACATGGCGACGATGCTAGCTTTTGTCACTTGCGATGCGGCGGTTGCTCCTTCTCTCTGGCAAAAAATGGTAAGTCGAGCCGCTGACCAAAGTTTCAACCAAATTACCGTAGATGGCGATACCAGTACCAACGATACGCTGATCGCCTTAGCAAATGGGGAATCTCGCACCCCAGCGATTACCGAGATGGGACCAGACGCCGAGAAATTAGAGGCGATGCTGACTGAAGTTTGCCAATATTTAGCGAAAGCGATCGCCCGTGATGGCGAAGGGGCTACCTGCTTAATTGAAGTGCAAGTTACCGGCGCATCTGATGAAAAAGCTGCCCGTCAGGTTGCCAAAACGGTTGTCGGTTCATCCTTAGTTAAGTCAGCCGTGTTTGGGCACGATCCAAACTGGGGAAGAATTGCAGCAGCGGCGGGTCGTTCCGGAGTGCTGTTCGATCAAGAACATCTCCGCATTCAGCTAGGGGACTTCTTATTGATGGAAAATGGTCAACCGTTGCCCTTCGATCGGGCGGCGGCGAGTGCTTATTTAAAACAAGCGGCGGCGGCGTCGGCAAAAGAGGTTCTCAGCACTGATTCCAGCAATGACTTAATGCAAGTAGAGTCGGGTGAACCTGTTGCGTTTAGTCGTCCTGCATCGCCCACTGATTTTAAAGAGCAGACTGTTGCGATCGCGCTGAGCATCGGGAATGGTTCGGGTTCTGGTGTCGCTTGGGGCTGCGACTTGAGTTATGACTATGTGAAGATTAACGCTGAGTACACAACCTGACTTTTGAATAATTTGGCTGATCTGTTCTAGGTGCCATACTGCGGACTCTCGCAAAGGTTAATAGGATGAAAACTGAAACAACCAAAAATATCATCAAATTTCAATCCTATAAGTTTGCCTTTGAGCGCATGGAAGAGGCAATTCAAAAAGAGTTTTTTCTGGAATCAATTATGATTGCGGAAAGCATCATTTCAGATCGGCTTCTCAGTTACTTAGTTGTTAGACTGAAAGAAGCCGGTGAAACTCATCAGTTTACAAATAAAGAAACTTTCCTAGGAAGATTGATTCAGGAATGGAAAAGGCGGGATGAGAAAGTTCCGTATAAAACTAGGGAAGATTTGATTGATGCTGTGAGGCTCTGGAGCTACGACCGGAATGAATGCGCTCATGGTCTTGTGAAATCTCGACCTGGCGACCCGACTACATCGGTAGAAGAGTTTACCAAAAAAGCTTCTAACTGTGCAGTTAATGGGAAACAGCTAGCCCGTGATATCTGTAGCTGGACGCAAAGCAAAAAATCAAAAATTAGAAAGACGAAAGTCCAAGCGCCTGAATCAATCGATACACCCACACAGCCTGCTTGTTCTGATTTAATTTAGGGCGATCGCTTGGTGAAAGCGATCGCCGAGTGCCCCATGAAACTACCAACACACGCATTGTCCTCCCTAGGAGGATCGATAATGTATGTTCAGAAAAATGGAGTTGCTTTGCCTTGCCCTCATGTTGGGAATCGCCTTGCTGCCCAAACAAACACTGGCGCAAGAGTCATCTTACTTAGAATCGCGGATTTCTAGATTGGAATCCGAAACTTATCAATTGCGATCGCAAATAAATCAGCTACAGTCGCAGTTACAAGGACAGAACCAGTCCCCCTCTGGAAGAACCGGCTCAACGAAACCAGCGCCTCCTATCGCCCCTAGAGGCAATCGACCAGCCTCAGCAGACCCCATGTTTGACCGCCTAGCCACTCTGGTAATCGAACTCAAGCAGCGTATCAACAAACTAGAAGCACAAGTTGCTGAATTACAAAAACAACGCCGTTGAAACTCCCCACGGCTATAAGCCGGGGGATGCTTTCACCTCAGGGATTTCCATGAATTTATCCTCCCAAAGGTACTGCGGCGAAGAATTGGGTAGAAGCCAAACAATTTTAGATTTTTTAACCAAAACCTGGTGCATCTACGCTCCTGATAAATTCCCAGCAATTTCTCGATACCGACAAAGCAACCTTTGATCGGGGAACCGCTAATCTTAAGCTTGGGTAAGGATTTCGACGCCTTCCTCAGTAACAGCCACCGTATGCTCAAACTGGGCGGAGAGCTTGCGATCGAGTGTGACAGCCGTCCACCCATCGTCGAGAAGCTCGACTTCCCAAGTTCCCTCATTAATCATCGGTTCAATCGTAAAAACCATGCCTGGTCTCAGACGCTTCCCGGTTCCGCGTCTACCATAATGGAGGATCTCTGGTGCAGTATGGAAAATGCGGTGAACACCGTGTCCCGCGAAGTTCCGCACCACAGAAAAACCTTCTCCTTCAGCGTACTCTTGAATCGCTGCCCCAATATCGCCAATCCGCGCCCCCGGCTTGACTTCAGCAATTCCTCTGTTTAGGCACTCCAGCGTCACCTCAACCAACTTTTTCGCGATGGGTGAGGGCTTCCCGACAAAAAACGTCTTAGAGGTATCGCCGTGGTAGCCATCCACCAGCGGCGTCACATCAATGTTAATGATGTCTCCTTCTTTGAGAACCTGTTTAGCGCTGGGGATGCCGTGACAGACCACCTCATTGATACTGGTGCAAAGAGACTTGGGAAATCCCTTGTAGCCCAGCGGGGCGCTTTTCGCTTTGTGAGCCAAAGTCCAGCGTTCAGCTTCATCGTTGATTTCTAGGGTACTGACTCCTGGCTTGACCATCGGTTCTAGATGGTTGAGGAGTTCAGCCGCCAAGCGTCCAGCCTGACGCATTTTATCCAACTCCCGGTTTGACAACAGCTCAATTGTTTCGCTTTTCATCTGTAATATATTTCCTTGATTTTCTAGTGGCGATTAGCTGCTTGTGAGGCAAGAGAAGGCGTCTCATTTGCAGCTAATTCGTGTATCTGGGAATGCAGAGTAGAGGCGCTGCTTCCCCCTGGCTCTGTTTCTGGTGCGTTCTGGAGTGGTTTATTTCTGGGCGTGAATCACCTGCAAACTTCCACCTGCATGGAGAGTCGGTTCTTCCACCAGATTAAACCCAATCTCCTGCAACAACCCAGCCAAATCCGTCTTTAACAGCTGCCAAGCGGTTTCTGTTTCAAACAGCCACAAAAATAGGGAGATTGGAGGCCAAAATAGCGGATTTGTGGGACGATGAAAATCGACCAAGGCAAAGATGCCTCCCGGTTTTAGTACCCGGTAGACTTCTTGGAGAATTTGCCGCAATCGATCGGGTTCCATTTCATGCATAGCAGCACGTTTCTGAATCGATCGTTAACCCTTGCAAAGGTAGTTGACGAAATCTTGCTTCCCCGCCTACACTCACAGCAGCTAAACGAGCGATCGCATCATACAGCCACTGGTGTTGATAACTCCAAGTACTTAAAATAGTAGCCACTACTCTACCCGTAGTTAAAATCTGTATCTCTTATTGCAGACCCGAACCTTTAAAAGAATATTATTGTTAAAATCAGTAACGAAAATGAAAGATTTGGAAACTGTAACCGCTATGGGTCGTGTAGGAGTTTTGCTACTAAATCTGGGTGGGCCGGATGATTTAGAGGATGTTGGGCCTTTTCTGTTTAATCTGTTTTCCGACCCAGAGATTATTCGCATACCCTTTTCTGGGCTACAGAAACCCTTAGCGTGGCTGATTTCCACCTTAAGAACCAAAAAATCGCAAGAAAACTATCGGGAAATCGGGGGCGGCTCCCCACTGCGGCGGATTACAGAAGCCCAAGCAGAAGCGCTTCAGGCAAAATTGCAGCAACAAGGACAAGAAGCGAATATTTACATCGGGATGCGTTACTGGTATCCCTTTACAGAAGAAGCGATCGCTCGCATCAAACGCGACGCCATAGAACACCTGGTAATTCTCCCCCTCTATCCTCAATTTTCCATCAGTACAAGCGGTTCCAGCTTCCGCCTTTTAGAAAGACTGTGGCAGGAAGACCCAGCACTGAGCCGAATTGAATACACCGTCATTCCCTCCTGGTATCACCAACCCAGCTACCTGCAAGCAATGGCTGAGTTGATTAC
>NZ_JAMPJZ010000085.1:0-21283 GCF_039961835.1 Trichocoleus sp. ST-U1 | reverse complement strand
AGTTAGAAATCACCACCTGGGTTTCATCGGCTGACTCAGATGCCTCGCCTGGGGTGAGGACAGACCAATCTTTATCCGGTCAACCTTTACCCGGTCACTGTATGCGAACCCGCATCAACATTGTGGATGGTGATATAGAAAATGAAGTCGGCAGCGAATTTCTAAATAGCGGCCCCTACAACGAATTGCGGGAATTTCACCTCCAGCAAGTTCACGAAGGTCGGGAAATTATTCAGGAAAACCTGGCAAACTTGCAACAGCTGTTTACAGTTTTAACGAACACGCTGTCTGAGATACCAGGATCGCGAGCGCGTTCAAATCCACAGCAAGTTTTACCTCCTATCGATTCAGATAATCCTTAAGAGTCAGAACACTTGAGAGCCAAAATAAATGCAAGTCAAAGGTTAAGCTTCTCTTCAGGACTGAGTTTTGAGTGTTGAGTATACCCCAGACTTAAAAATAGGGGCTTGAAATCAGGACGCTTTATTCTTTGGGGCTACATCAACTTGAAACAAACTGCGCCTCTAATTTCCGTTTTGAAAAGGCTTGTACCCTAGTTGCTTTAAACCTCAGTCCTCAAACCTCAGTCCTCAGTCCTCAGTCCTCAAACCTCAGTCCTCAGTCCTCAGTCCTCAAACCTCAGTCCTCAGTCCTCTTTCTATTGACAACTCACAATTGGCTGGAAATTTGGTTATGGCGGCAAGCGATAAATTCAAACAACAACTCAAAGCTGGCAAAATTGTTGAGGCACTTTCTACGGCACTCAGTGAAGCGATTGAGTTAGAAATCACCACCTGGGTTAGCTCTACCGACATAGATGACAGGACAAGCGAAGAACAGCCTCAACCAGGTTCGCGGATGCAGACCCGGATTAATATCGTTGAGGGCGACATCACCAACGAGATTGGCGATCGCTTTCTCAACAGTGGCCCCTATAGCGAACTGCGACAATTCCATCTAGAGCAAGTTCAGCAAAGCCGCGTGATTATCAACGACAATCTCAAGAGTTTGCAAAAGTTATTTGGGATGTTGCTAAGAGTCGGGTACCAGAATCCTAAAGCTGCCCCGATTCCTCCAGACAAGTCTAGAGTTGATCCTCGCCTACCGCCAGACGAAACCGCAGCTTCTATCGTGACAATTGAGCCTGAAGTTTTGCTTGTTGAGGGGTCGCCAACTGATGCGATCGCATTTGACCCCCGCGTGGAGATTGACACCGTTCCTGCCATTGCACCCACACCATCCGTCACACCCGATTTCCTGCCCCCAGCGACCCCAGAAACCCCTGTAGAGCCAGCCGTGAGTGCCCAGGAATGGGAAGAAGCCGTCATCCAGGAACCACCGTTTCAGCCAGGGTGGACGCCGGAATTCGGCTCGGCGCTTCCCCCGGATTTCCTGCCCCCAGTGACCCCAGAAACCTCTGTAGAGCCAGCCGTGAGTGCCCAGGAGCCGGAAGAAGCCGTCATCCAGGAACCGCCGTTTGAGCCAGGGTGGACGCCGGAATTCGGCTCGGCGGTAAACTGGGGAACCGAGGAGGAGTGGGAAGAAGTGGAAGTGGAGGAGGAACCGACACACCCCTTCTCAGCGAGGTTTGCGCCTGTTGAAGATGAGGACTGGAATGACAATGACGATGGCTGGGAAGAAGATGAGGAGCCGTCAACGACGCCCGATATCAGCAGCAATCCTAGCGGCATTTCAGATCCCATAGCGGTTTTGTTTGGAGACACTCCCGTGGAGCCTTCCCAGCCTTCTCCACCGATGTCAGATACGCGATCGCCCGTCAACATTGAAGAGGCTTTATTTTCACAAACACCGCCTTCACAAACACCGCCAAAGCCGTTTGATGAGTTTGATGAATTTGAAGAAGATGAAAACGAATTTGACAATCCATCGCCTCCACCACCCTCCAAATAATCATTAAAACCAAACTGGATTCATACAACGATGGTCAATACACCAGATACCAACAGCAACGAGATTAATCCCAACCTGCGGAAAAATTTTAACAACTTTTTGCAGTCTCTGACCGATGTGCTAATCGACATCACGGCTCTCGAAGTAAATACAATGGTCGTGGATCATATTAGCGGGACTAAGTTTATTCCTTGGGAAGCGTATCGAGATATTTACCCAATTTCCACAACCTATTTGGAAAGGGCAGGAATCCATCCATCTCTATGGTCTCGGTATCTGAGTCTGCGTAAACAAATCGAGACAGAGTATTGCCTATATTGCCTTGAGGAGAAACTTTTAGAACAGGATGCTTCACAGCTCAGGGAATATGTCCGAGTTCTCAGCGATCCCACAGCAGAACTAGATATTCAAAAAACAAAACTGCCTAACCCGCTGAGTCCTTCTGCGAATCCGGCTGTTGAGATTAACAAGATTCAAAACTTACTCGATGACAGTAGATTTTTACGGAGCTTGCGGAAGGTTGATGAGCTAAAAGCAGCCCTGGATAATCGGAATAAGTCTTTGCAAAAAAGCGAAGCATCGCAAGCATTAGACCCGGTTGAAGAAGTAACAACCGATATGATTTATGCCCAATCAATCATTCAGTTAGATGGAGATATTATCAACCGCTATCACCAGAGGCTTTTTGAACACGAGCATAAAGATATCATTTTAGATATCCACAGACAGGGTGTTACTGCGGGTGAAAAACAGTGGCATGGGTTATTAGAATTTATGGTGAATTTAGTGGAATCGTTGGTCAATCAAGGCAGTTCCTCAATGAAAAATTTATTCAAAAACCGCAATTAATCCTGAAAAAACCGATCCAAAAAAATAGGCAAAAAATAGGAAAGATGAGCTGAGAAGGAGTGGGAAATTATCTATCAGGTTCCTTTAGGCAACCTCTTAATTTAGATTCATGCATTCAAATCGAGGAAGTCAAAGACGCGAAGGGACAGTTAGTGTCTCATTTCATCAGATTCAACTTAGATGAAAACATCCTCGATCAAATTTTGCAAGCGAGAACCAATGGACAAAACTTATCCATTTCCCGGCGTTTGCTAGCAGAGTTGCGTTCTTATGCGCTAGTAGATGCGGGAAGCTGCTTGCAGTCTGGGCTGATTTTCTGCACTCACTACGATAAAGCGGAGAGTAGAGAGTCAGTAGCGGAAAACTTTGTCATGCAGAGTACGATCGCTCTCGATGGAGATATCATTCACCAAATTCGCCACGATTGTCTTAAAGATTCTATTTGGTGTTTAGCGATCGCAACTGCTCACCACTGGCTAATCGATCAACTGCTCAATCAGCTACAGCTCAAGATTGCCTTATGGTTAAATGGGCTATCTTGGATGCTCTCGTTGCTAACGACGGCGGCGACAGTTATCTCTAACTTACAACGCCTAAATTTCTGGACGCTGTTAGCATCGGCGGCGATGGCATGGTTCTTGCAAGTAGGCTTTAAGCGTCTGTCGCTGTTATTTTTGCCGTTGCTGAGGCGTTGGGTTTTTCGTCAATTGTTGTTGGGCTTGCTTTCTTCCAATCCGAGGGATAGAAAGATTGCGAAAGGCATTTTAGGGCGGTTCGTGCCTTAACAAGAGGAGTTGGAGGTGATGCGATCGCTTATTGAGTTGCGTTGCATAAAGCGTAGCGATCGCTCTACTCGCATCCTTCTAACGAACTCTAATAAACTGGCTTGTATGCAGCACCGCTTCACCATGATCCGGAATCCATGCTACCCATTCGTCCTCAGACTGCTGGCAAAGTAGCAACGCTTCATCGTGGCTATAAGGGTTGGGAAGTTCTAGCAACTGTACCCAAGTCGAATCCTGATAATCCATCTGAGACTGGGTTCGATTGGTTTGAGGTGCCCAGCTTCTAGTCCGAGACAGCAAAGGAAGTACGCAATAATTCAATGTCATATCTGTTTCCCCTCCAATAGCGATAACAGCACTCAGAGTTGGCTGACTGCTCTCCGTCGCAGTTAAGAGCCTCCACTGATAAGCTATTTTCAAAACATTTCTGTAACAAATGCTACGGAATTTTTGCCGATCAAATCAACTACCTGTCGTAAAACTTTATGTTTGATAAGACGAAACCTAAGAGGGATGCAAGATCCAGCGAATAGCAATTCTCTATTGGAGGCAGTAAAGTTTAACCCCACCCCCGCCCCTCGACCTTCACCCAGAGGGGTTCAATATTCTCCCCTCTCCGTGAACGGAGAGGGGTTGGGGGTGAGGTTCCGAGTTCAGCAAAGAATGCAGAGGTAAGCAAAGTTAAAAAAACGACCCAGAATTGACTACTTCATTGTTGAAGATTTGAGGGGAATAGCGGTGGAATCAGGTGAGGCTTCGACGATAACACCCGCTTTATTTTCTGCTATCAATTTAGGTTTTAAGTAAAGATTTTCCAACAGGACAGCCGCACCCGCCACCCAAGGAGGAACAATCAACGCGCCAAGAATGCCTAAAACTTGCGTTCCTCCCAGCACCGCCAGCAGTTGATACAAAGGATGGACTTTCACAGAAGAACCTACCAGTAGCGGATCGAGTACATACGTTTCCACATTCTGGATAATCACGAACAACAACAGCACCCACAGGAATGTCCACCCTCCTTGAGAAACTGCCACGATGAGAGCCGGAACTGCTCCCAAAACTGGCCCCACAAAGGGGATCAAATTGGTGAAACCAGCGATCACGCCAAGTCCGAGTGCAAACTCTGATAGCCCTAAAAAACCTAAGCCAAGGGTAATCGCTACCCCTAAAATCCCTGAAACCGCAACTCGACCTTGGATATAATTCCCCATCCGCTGGCTCATCGGTGCCACTTGAGCCTCCAGACGTTCATCCCAAGGCGACGGGAATAGCTGCACCAAACCTTTAACCAGGTTTTGACTACCCGCCACCATATAGCCGGAAATCAATAAAGCCAAAATTAAGCTAAAAACGCCGCCAATAATTCCTTTGGTGATGTCGTAAGAGCGCAGCAGGACTTGTTGACTGGAACTAAACACCCACCTAGTTAGCGCTTGGGTATCAAGGAGTTGGTTGACTAAATCGGGTCGCTCGTCGTTGTAACTGATTACAATTTTCTGAATGAGTGCCCGAAGATTTTCAATGTATATTGGCAAATTGACGGCAAGCAGTTGAATCTGCGCGGCTACGGTAGGGCCAATAATCAATCCCGCCCCAACGATGCCAGAAATTAGCGTTACATAAACAACAATGACCGCCAACCACCGGGGAAGCTGCAAGCGTTCAGCCTTGTCGATGAGGGGGGAAATCGTTGCTGCGATGACTACGGCAACCATGAGGATGACTAGGAGACTCCGCAGCTGCCATAGCAACACTCCCAACAAACTAGTGACGACAATTAGCAGGATATTCGATAGAGAAATCGCAGTGCGCCGCTCGAACATGATTTAGTAGCGATGGGCTAGGTGTAAACTACCTACACAAAGAATAGCGCTATCGTGTGGGCTTGCAGCGTCACCGAGAAATCCCTCTGTTTAGACTTGCGCCACTTTGTTGCAATACACACTCCTAACCTCACCCCCAACTCGATCTCCACAAGTGGAAAGGGACCGCGATGGGGTTAAATTGCACTGCATCCCAACGAGAAGTGCGATAAGAGGGACACAACGCGCTAGGCGACTCCATGAAATTTAGGTTGAGTCATCTTCTTTAACAAAGCTTTGGCTTGATTGAGTTCTTCGTTGCGCTGGTACAGTTCTTCACTGAGAGACTGCAACTCCTGATTCATCGTCTGTAGTTGTTCGTGGGTGGACTGGAGTTCCTCTTGAGTCCTGTTCAACTGTTTTTTGAGATCCAGACGTTCTTGTTGAACGGTTTTTAGCTCTTCTTGAAGCACCAGGAGTTGTGTCTGCTCGGTTGTTAACGCTTGATGGGTAGACGAGGGTTGCTTGGGTTTTACCTGTGGCTGAAACACTTGCTGGAACTCTGGCTGGAACACTTGCTGGAACGCTTGCTGCAACTCTTGCTGCAACTCTTGCTGGAAGTATGAGGGTTGCTTTTCTAGAGGCTTCACTGCCTTTTCAGGGCTTGTCTGGGTAAGCGATCGCAACTCCTCTCCCTTAGTCTGGACACCTTTAGTCTGGACACCTTGGCTAGTCTGGACACCTTGGCGGATGCGATCGCGTTTGGAGTCCTGCACCTCAGATGCATTCAGATGCACATTTAC
Source organism: Trichocoleus sp. ST-U1 (assembly GCF_039961835.1). NCBI lineage: Bacteria > Bacillati > Cyanobacteriota > Cyanophyceae > Leptolyngbyales > Trichocoleusaceae > Trichocoleus > Trichocoleus sp. ST-U1. Next base: position 15,130 of record NZ_JAMPJZ010000085.1, on the reverse strand, counting down.
CTTTGGCGTCTTTGTATAAACACGCCGCTTCAAATCTGCGGTGCTGAAAGTCTGAGGGCTGTTGAGCAGTCCCTCCGCATGACCTAATACGAGAAAGCCACTATCCCGGAGCGCAAAGTGAAAGCGGGACTGGATTTTTCGTTGGGCTTCGGGATTAAAATACATCAGGGCGTTGCGGCACATCAGCAGATCGAGACGGGAGATGGGCGCATCTTCAATCAAGTTGTGGCGACTAAACAGTAGCGCAGAACGCAACTCCTTATGAACAATGTAGCTGTTAGGAGTGCTATCAAAGTATTTCTCTAACAAAGCGGGAGGAATCCCCGCAACTTCCTTAGCCGTATAAGTTCCCTGACGAGCTTGCTTAAGAGCTTCCTCATCGATATCTGTGGCGTAGATTTTGACCCGCGCCTGGAACTGTTCGATTCCCAGTATCTCCGCAAGGATGATTGCTAACGAGTAAGCTTCTTCTCCAGAAGCGCATGCAGCACTCCAAACTCGAATCGGTTCGTCTGGTTCCTTCTTCGCAACGATCTGAGGGATCAGCTCGTGAGACAAATAATCCCAAACTGAGCGATCGCGGAAGAAAGAAGTAACATTGACTAAAAGTGTGTTAAATAGGTGAGTAAATTCTTGGGGATGCGCCTTTAGGTAATCAATATACTTTGTACAGCTGTCGATCCCCACTTTCTGTATCCGGCTCATTACCAGACGCATCAAACTAGGACGCTTGTAGCTGGTGAAATCAAAACCACGACTTCGCTTTATGTAGTCCAGCAAAGCTTCTAACTCATAAGCTGCTTTAGTCCGGGGCGGAGTCGTATAGGCAGTTGATTGTGATATTGGCATCATTTATCGTTATACAAGTAAAAGTGTAGCGACCTGTCAAGTAGAGGTATATTTTTTAGCAATTGTCCTAAATCGATCCCGCCTTGCCCCGCTTGCGGGGCAAGGCGGGATTTTGATGTTTATTTTTTTGATATTTAGCATCATCTAGATAAATTGCGATCGCTGTAATTACTTTAGCGGTGAATGCTTCTAGATTCATCCTCACAAAGTAGAGCAAACAGTAACAGATATTCCAAAGGATGAAGAGGTTTTTAGACCCTTGGTATCAAAGCAACCAACCTTGAGGACAAGGCACTCTGAAAGATAATTATCCACCTATTTTTAACAGGGAGTCGCACTACCAGACTTCTAGGCTTCTTTGTTTTAAATTCCTAAGAATTTCTGAAACCAATTCTTTCTGCTTTGGAGTTAGTTTATTCCAACCATTTCCCCAAAGTTTTTCTTGGTTCGTATCATTATATGTAAAAGGCATTCTTGTTAAATTATTCATTTTACACCTCTTATTTCCTTTGACCCTGACAGATGGAAACTCCCTAATTCAGTCGTCTATTAAAGGAGACAACAAGGGACACGAGAGGAACTTAATACTCGACTATTTCAAGTATAAACGCGAGTAACAGTAACGTCTGTCCGGTTTCGCACATATTTAGGGAAACCTACAAGATTTATCGGCATCTAGTCATGTTTTGTGGTCAAAAACCCCTTTTAGCTCAGCTTTGCTGAGACTCATCACATTTGTCAGTTGCCATCTTCGCCTTCATACTTGGCAACACGAGGGAGCTTCAAAGCTGTCTATCTAATGATGTGTAACTGTCTCTTGTGATGGTGACGGTAGCATCTCACCATGTACTACGATTGTGCGCTTTGTGCTTGGCTCCCCTTAGTAGCGCTTAGGAAACCGCGCAGAATGACAGTTTCAGCTCAAGTTACACTTGGTACTATCTAAACAATAAACGCGATCGCAAACGCCGTCTGTCCGCTTTCGCACATACGAGAAAACAAACAATTTAAAAAGAATTTATCCGCCATTTACCCAGCGTCGCCCGCTTGAAGAATGAATTTGATAGCTATTCGTGAACCCAGGGTTGAATATTCTCCCCTCTCCGTGAAGGTCGAGGGGTTGGGGGTGAGGTTCCGAATCTATTGCATCCAAAAGAGAAACCCTATATACAACGCTCGCCCAATCATTAATCCTAGCCGCAGTTGTGCAACAGCATCTAGGGCAACACCATCTAGTACAACGCCATCTAACGGTGTTCCGTCCCAAGCAACCGACCGAACTCGGCTTTGATAATTCCATAACACTCGCAGGAGATCGCTTCCAAGTCGCCTTGATTCAGAATGGTGATTTTGCCACGGCTGTAGCGAATCGTTCCCGCTTTGCTGAGGGTGCCAGCCGCCACCGTGACGCCAGAACGGCGCGTGCCCAACATCTGGGCGATAAATTCCTGAGTGAGGGGAAACTGGTCTGATTCCACGCGCTCCTGAACGGTTAGCAGCCACCGGGCAAGTCGCTCTTCTATCGTATGCAGGCGGTTGCAGGCGACTCCTTGAGAAACCTGAGTCAGCAGTGCTTGCGTATAGCGCAACAGCAGGCTTTGCAGTACCCCTCCCCGCTTAAACTCGGATCTGAGCTGCTCTGCCTTCATTCTCATGCCATTGCCTGCGACCTGCACCAACGCTCGGTTGCTCGTTTTGTTGCCTCCTAAAATTATGGGGAGACCTACCATTCCGTCATTACCCACCATTCCAGCTTCCACAGTCGAGCCATCTTCCAGCACGCTGAGTAAAGAAACAATTCCCTGTTGGGGAAAATAAACGTATTCAATTGGTACGCCAAGTTCGTAGAGGACTTGATTGAGTGGGAGCGAGACGGGTTCTAGATGGGGAACCAGACGTTCGTACTCCTCGTCAGGCAAAGCGGCAAGAAGTCGATTTTTTATTGGCTGAAGAGGATCTTTGGGGACTGACATGAGGAGTTTCCTTAATTTAGCCGTGTTAGAAAAGGCATCTAACGGCAGAAGGAGAAGAACTCAGTAAACCAATCCTAATACCAAAAGGTGTATTTTCTGAATAGAAAGCCGCACGCTTAGCAGGTTAAAGTCTTACAGCCGCTTACTGATGCTGTATTCATTCTAATGGGGTGTGAAATTTTCTCACATTAACAATATTCCCTAGATTCCTAGAGCAACTTTCTAGGTTATATTGCAAAAACTTGCTGAAAAAAGTTTGGGTACGGAAATCGGGATGTAAGCGCTGATTCTATATAAACTCTCAGCACTTTACTCCTAGATACATCGCAACACTCCCGACCCAGAGGCATAGGATGTCGAATTTTGATCTCGTTTTAAAGTTATTGCTGCAACTAACCGTTATTCTCGCTACTTGTCGCATTGTGTCGATGATTGGGCGGCGCTATTTTGGTCAAACCGATGTTGTCTGCGAGATGATCGCGGGGGTGATGTTAGGGCCATCTCTGTTTGGTCTGCTGCTTCCTGATGTGCAGCAATGGCTGTTCCCCAAAGCCCCGATTGTGATTGATGCGGCGACGAAAATTCCCAACCCATCGATGTCGATTCTCTTTGCCATCAGCCAGATTGGGTTGGTCATTTATATGTTCTTGATCGGCTTAGAGTTTAATACCGATTTGATCAAGCGCCGAGTCAAGAGTGCCGGTTTGGTATCTGGGGCAGGAATTTTGGCTCCTTTTATCTTAGGCGCGATCGCAGCTTTGTTGTTGTACGGCAATGGCGAACTCTTCAAACCTGGAATTACTCGTCCGGCAGCAGCCTTATATCTGGGCGCATCCATGTCAATTACAGCATTTCCGATGCTAGCCCGGATGCTATACGAACGCGGCATCGCCAAAACCCGCTTCGGCACGCTGGCACTGGCGGCAGGTTCGATTGATGATGCGACGGCATGGTGTTTGCTGGCGATTGTACTCGCCAGCATTAAAGGCAGCGCCAGTATTGCCGCTTTTGCGATTGGCGGGGGTTTTGGCTATGTGTTGTTGATGATTTTCGTCGGACGACCGGCATTTACCTTTTTCGCACGTCGGACGAAGCAAGAGAAGGGCGTGACGATGCAAACCCTGACATTAGTATTAATCGTTTTGATGGTATGCGCGTGGTTTACCGATTTGGTAGGCATCTATGCGGTGTTTGGGGCGTTTATTCTGGGTACGGTGATGCCACGGGGCGAATTTGCCGATCAAGTGCGCCACCACACGGAGTTTTTGACGACTTCGTTTTTGCTCCCGATTTTCTTCGTTTTCTCCGGACTGAACACGCAAATCGGGTTAGTCAACACGCCGCAACTCTGGGCGATCGCATTACTGATTATCCTGATAGCGATCGCGGGGAAAGGGCTAGCTTGTATGTTGGCAGCAAAACTCGCCGGTGAAAGTTGGCGCGAGTCCGCAACCATTGGGGCGCTAATGAACGCACGAGGATTGATGGAGTTAATTATCCTCAACATTGGTTTAGAGGAAGGTGTAATTACTCCAACCTTATTTACCATCATGGTCGTTATGGCAATTATCACTACCCTCATGGCATCCCCGCTGGTTTCATTATTGTTGCAAGGAACAAACTATGAACCTGTTCCCAGATAAGCCACGCCAGGTGCAAGTTTTTCTAATTCGCTCAAAGCCCTGGCAAATCTAACCCAGTCCCTTCCTCTTCAAAACCCCTCTACCGGGTCGGAGAGAGGTTTGGGGAGCCTGCTGTGCCTACAGATTTTAAAAAGGGGCTGAGGGTAGCGAAAATAAATTGCTGAAGAAATACAGAAAATTGCCAATAGCGATCGCATATATAGCAATTCTATTTGAGTAATGAGCCAGCCCTTGAGATCCCCAACTTCTGTCTGGAAATCGCAGATCTCGCCTTCACAAATCATTTAGGATGCAGATAAGATAATCAGACAGAAAAGCCTTGACTCCAAAAGGAGTCAAGGCTTTTTTGCATAGACAATGAGTTGTTACAGCACAAGCGTTTACTACCTAAGACCGCTCTGATGGAGGGTTGCGCCTCCCCTCGGTAGTAACAAAGTGGAGGAAGCGACAAAAACTCCACACCTTCTAGGCCTTTTGTTATTTAAACCGTTCGGACATCTGACGTCGCTCTTCTTTGATGTCCGATTCTGGGCCACTGCGGCATAACGCCCATCCGGTGTTTTTTTCCTTAATCAGAATAACAATCGCCAATTTAAATGTTGTCGTGCTAGCGGTAGAACCGCTGTCAGTCTGTAGGTGCAACTACTAGCATGGCTAACATCTATCTCTGGTGGGAAAGTTCCGGGCTGTAACTGTGTATACAGCAACCACGACGGCTATCTGTACAAGCCTATTCACAAGAGGGTGAATCCCTCCAAAAGTCTCAGCCACAACTGAAATTAACCGTTTAGCATATTGGCTGCCTTTCTAAGACCAATCTTTGTTTTTTGTAGAAAGCTCTCTTTTACTCGGATTTTAACTTTTACCGTTACATTTTTTAATCCATAAGCCAGTTAGAAAACTTGACACTAGGAACGCAAATAGCTAAATAATTGCAACAGATAAGAAGCAATGTCCCCAAGGGACGACTTCTGCGAAAGGTTCGCATCCTTAACCCGCTACAATTTGAGAAAACTCTCCTTGAGGCATCTACCTATGAAAATCCTCCACGGTACTTGGATTCCTAAGGCAGAAGCTAATTTCCTACAAACAGGTGCATTTTACCTGTGGGTAGAAACCCCAATTTTAAAAAAACGCCGCAACTCGCAAAAAAACATCCATCCCAGCCATCTTGCCAAAGACGACTTGGAAGCTTTTCTAAGCAATGAACTGGGAATCGCCACAGCACCCTATCATAAGATTAGCGAGAATATTTCTACTCAATACATTGCTCTTCCCACCGCGAACAACCAGCCTCTTCCTTCTCCTGAATTAATTAAATATTTGGAAGAAGAAGTTAACGAAGACTATGAAGAATTTACGGACTGGGAAATTGATACCTATGAAGTTAACGCTAGGGTAAAAACCGGCAGTTATAGCTATGCCAAGGTCAATAATGTTATTAAACTGCTTAACGATATTCACTTCTTGGCTTTACATAACTTTGGTGAAATTATTATCGGTTCAGACCTCCTATTTTGGTATCACTATACCCAAGCATTTAAACAAATTATATTCAAAGACCAATATATTCCCAGCCTCAAATATCGAGAACTTCCTGCTGTAACCAAAGGAAAACGCAAGCAAACCGCTAATTCCTTTGAAATTTATTCAGGATGGGAAATTGTTTCTGAAAAATACGAAACCTTAATTCAAAGATATGCAGACTATATGCCTCTAGTCTGCGTTGCCGGTTCTTCCGTACCCAGGACAACAGTAGAATTTTTTTCTAAAGAAAGCTTACTCCGTCACTTTTCTGAATGTCTGTTGCATGAAATTGTCACCCATACTCCCTCGACTGCTAAATTCGATCAGCAGATTACAGATACCATCCTTTATGATTGTTTCTATCCGGACAGCAAGAATCCGCAAACTACCGAAAAAGCCTTAGAAGAATACAAGCAATGGTATGCCTGGAAAGCTAAACTAACCCGCAGCCAAAATACGGGAAATTTTGACCTTTGCTTTCAGTTAAAAGAAGCTAACTCTGAAACAGATAACTGGCAAATTGTTTTCTTGGCTAACTCCAAACAAGATCCATCCTTAAAACTTTCTTTAGGGGATTATTGGCGGCTGAATCAGAAAAGTAAAAAAGATATTCAAAAATACTTTGGCAAAGATTTTGAAAATAATCTGCTTTTGAATTTGGGATATGCAGCGCGGATGTACCCTAAACTATGGCAGGGATTGGAAACTGACCAGCCAATCGGGTTGCAACTTAATCTGCAAGAAGCCTTTGAATTTCTCAAAGAAAGCGCCTGGGTATTAGAAGATTCCGGTTACAAAGTCATCGTTCCCGCCTGGTGGACGCCGGATGGTCGTCGGAAAGCTAGAGTTCGGCTAAAAACGTCTTCTCGAAACGTTGGTAAATCCAAAGCTGCTAACAAAGGATACTTTAGTTTAGATGCAATTGTTGAATATCAATACGAGCTATCAATTGGCGGTCAGCCGGTTACTCAAAAAGAATGGCAGCAACTCGTCAAAGCTAAAACGCCGCTGGTGCAATTTCGCGGTCAGTGGATAGAACTAGACCAAGAAAAGATGCAGCAGATGTTGGAATTCTGGCAATCTCAGGCTAAAGAACAGCCAGAAATGACTTTGTTAGATTTCATGAAATTAGCCGCAGCAGCGGAGGATGATATTGAAGTCGAGCATGACCAGACATTGTCAGAAATGATGGCGAAATTGGAGGATAAAAGTAGACTGGAGCCGGTTCAAAATCCGCCGAAGTTGCAGGGGAATTTACGCGAATACCAAAAACGCGGCGTGTCCTGGTTGCAATATTTGGAAATGCTCGGTCTAAATGGTTGTCTTGCCGATGATATGGGATTGGGTAAGTCGGTTCAAGTCATTGCTCGGCTGGTGAATGAAAAAGAATCGACAAATTCAATCTTACCAACTTTGTTGATTGCACCGACATCAGTTGTTGGAAATTGGCAAAAAGAAATCGAAAAATTTGCGCCTCATCTACAAGCAATGGTGCATCATGGCAGTAGCCGCATTCAACAAGTCGCTGATTTTAAAGAAACCTGCCTTAAGCATGATGTAGTGATTACATCGTTTACTTTAGCTCGGAAAGATGAAAAACTTTTGCATAGTCTGAAATGGCATCGAGTGGTAGTGGATGAAGCGCAAAATATCAAAAATCCTAAAGCTGCTCAAACTAAAGCAATTTTAAAATTGACCGCTAACCATCGACTGGCACTAACGGGAACCCCAGTAGAAAATAGGTTATTGGATTTATGGTCGATTTTTAACTTTCTGAATCCTGGCTATTTAGGTAAAGAAGCACAATTTCGTAAAGGTTTTGAGATTCCGATTCAGAAAGATAATAATCGGGTAAAATCTACGACGTTGAAGAAATTGGTAGAGCCTTTTATTTTACGTCGAGTCAAGACTGACCAATCAATTATTAACGATCTGCCAGATAAAGTTGAACAAAAACTATATTGCAATTTGACGAAAGAACAAGCTTCTCTTTATGAAGCTGTCGTTAAAGATGTGAGCGAAAAAATTAATAATTCCGAAGGCATTCAGCGCAAAGGCTTAATTTTGTCAACCTTGCTGAGGCTGAAACAAATCTGCAATCATCCAGCGCAATTTTTACAAGATGGGAGCGAATTTTCAACTGAGCGATCGCATAAACTTAGCCGTCTTGCAGAAATGGTTGAGGAAGCCATTTCTGAAGGCGAAAGTTTGTTAATCTTTAGCCAATTCAAGGAAATCTGCGACTCTCTAGAAAAATACCTCAAGCATACTTGTCACTACAACACTTATTACATTCATGGAGGCACCAACCGCAACAAGCGAGAACAAATGATTACCGAATTTCAAAACCCAGAAACTGAACCATCGGTGTTTATTCTTTCTCTCAAAGCTGGCGGAGTTGGCATTACGTTAACGAAAGCAAATCACGTTTTTCACTTTGACCGCTGGTGGAACCCCGCCGTTGAAGATCAGGCGACAGATAGAGCTTTTCGGATTGGTCAGAATAAAAATGTATTTGTTCACAAATTTATTGCAATTGGGACTTTGGAAGAACGCATCGATAAAATGATTGAAGATAAGAAAAAGCTGTCTTCTGCTGTTGTCGGTACCGATGAAGCTTGGCTGACAGAACTTGATAACGAAGCCTTTAAACAACTGATTTCACTGAACAAAGCTGCAATCTTGGAGTAATCATGGCTCAATTTAGCCGTACCTGGTGGGGAAAACGCTTCATTCAAGCCTTAGAAGCTTTTACCGATCCTGCGAGATTAGGACGAGGACGTTCCTATGCGAATGGGGGGAAAGTCCTCCACTACAAAATTGACCAGAATGAAATTAATGCTGTTGTAAAAGGTTCAGTGAATCCCTATTTTGGAGTTTATAAAGAGCCAACCTATATTATCAATATTGAAATTACACCGATTGATGAATCTAGTTGGTCGAAGGCGATTAAACACCTTTCATCAAAAGCTAGCTTTGTCTCCAAGCTATTGATGAATGAAGTTCCCGATAATATTGAAGATGCTTTTTCTGACCTAGGATTGCATCTTCTCCCCCACAATCGCAAAGATTTTAAAACCAATTGTTCTTGTCCAGATTACGCCAATCCCTGCAAACACATCGCGGGTGTCTACTACTTGGTAGCGTCCCAACTAGACCACAATCCGTTTCTCTTGTTTGAACTCAGAGGCTTATCTAAAGAAGCACTGCAAGCGGAACTGGCAAAATCTCCTTTAGGAGAGGTTTTATCCACTGAACTCACAGCAAAAGAAATCCCTTTAGAACCCTCCGCGTCTTACTACACTCCACTGGAAAAAGTCCCGGTTACGGAGAAGATAAATCATAGAGAATTTTGGCTGGGGACTAAACGACTGCCTCAAACTGTTGAAGTGGCATCGCTGGCAAGCTTGCCAGCAATTTTGATTAAAAAGCAGGGGGATTTTCCGCCTTTTTGGAAGAAAGATAGTTCTTTTATTGAAGTGATGGAGGAGTTTTATGAGCGGGTGAAAACAAAAAATAAAGATGTGATGTAATCCTGCTGATTTCTCCCCCGCCTTGTCTCTACAAGGCGGGCGAATACTCGCGTATAACTTAAAGAAGATTGCTATCGCGGCAGAATCAATCAATAGGATTAAGCCGTTAGTCCACATGGTTTCTTGGCAGAGAAATGAATAGGGGCAGGTTTTAAACTGAAACCCGCCCCTACTTCGGATATATTTCGCCCAACCGCTGCGGCTACAGGTCTTAAACTATGAACGAGCTCCACCATATCTTCTAAAGAAAGCGCCTGACGAGCATCGGAAACGGATTTTTCGGGTTCTGGATGACACTCAATAATTAAGCCATCTGCACCACAGGCGATCGCTGCCTTTGCCAAAGGTGCTACCAATTCCCGCTTACCGACGGCATGAGACGGATCGACAATGACTGGCAAGTGGGTTATCTGCTTCAAAGCAGCTACCGCGCCTAAATCCAGCACATTGCGCGTATAGTTATCGAAGCTGCGAATACCCCGTTCGCACAGCACCACATCGGGATTGCCGTGGCTTAAAATATATTCCGCCGCCATGACAAATTCTTCAATCGTAGAAGCTAGACCACGTTTGAGCAATATTGGCTTGCCAGCTTGTCCCAAAGCTTTCAGCAAATCGAAGTTTTGCATATTACGGCTCCCAATTTGCAGCATATCCGCATGAGTCGCAACAGCTTCTATTTGCCCAATTGACATCACTTCTGTGACGACGGGTATGCCATAACGCGATCGCACATCTGCCAAAATCTGGAGTCCTTCCACTCCCATTCCCTGGAACGCATAAGGAGAGGTACGGGGTTTGTAGACACCGCCACGCAGCGCCTGAACGGGTGCAGCGGCGAGTTGGCTAGCGACAGTTTCCATCTGTTCTAAGCTTTCCACTGTACAAGGCCCACCGATGATCGCAAGTTCCGTCCCACCGATGGAAACTTGTTCGGAAAGTTTGACAGTAGTTTGGTGATTGGCGTGGGATTGCGAGGCAAGTTTGGCGTTAATCATGGTTTGAGTCTCCTTGAAGCTAAAAGATTTTTCTGACCCTTCCTTGCAGGAGGGAGTAGGGCGAGGGAGTTGACAAAAAAGCCCGGAACCTTTTCTAGTTCCGGGCTATAGACGATTCATTGGCATGACGCTATTTACCCGGAACTTGTGGGCCAAAAATAAAAGCCATAAAACCAGCTACTGAAATAGGTCATCACCATGAAAAGTTGCTCCTTAAAACAAAAAAACCGCAGATTTTACTCTGCGGTTCACCGGGCGGTTCCAATGCGGGCACTGGATTCACTGCCGGTGAACCGTCCTAAACCAATAAAAGTAAAAACTGCTGCTGAGCATAGGGGGAAGCGTCTAATTTGGTTTAATTTTGAGAATTTACTGCGTACCTGAGAATTTTGGCAAAAGCCAGTTTTTTCTAGGTCGCTATGGAACTTATCACTCTTTTATTTAAGTTTTATGCAATAAGTCCATTCATCCATGAACTTAGCAAAGGGATCAAATTGCGTCAAGACCCCTGCGAGGGTAAATCAAGCGACTAATCTTGAGGAAACGCCTGAATTAACACCACCGAACTGACTACCAGTAACCCTCCCAATATTTGTCTCCCTACGAGTTGCTCTCCTAGGAAAATGATTCCCAGCAGCACCGTCACCACGGGTTCGATGGTGGAGAGAATGGCAGCTCTGGAGGTTCCCAACCGCTGAATACCCGCGAACAGGGTAATGATGGGCAGCACCGTGGCGATCGCTGCCAACCCAGCGATTGTCCCTAGGGCGACAGTTGTTTGGGGGAAAATCAGCCCCCGCCCCAAACAAGCGGCTCCCATAAAAGATAGAGCGGCTCCCAGAGACAGATAGGCGCTGGTTGTCACCGGAGAGAGCGATCGCACTAATCTCGCCCCAAAGGTTAGATAAAGTGCGTACCAGGCTCCCGATGCGATCCCCAGCCCTAACCCTAAAGGCTGCACGGTAGTTCCACCCAAATCGGCAGTCAGCAAACAGCCGGTGAGGGCTAAACCGAGGGCAATCTTCCGGTAGAACCCAGGGCGATCGCCTTCGATTACCCACGCCAAGACAGTGACAAAGGCGGGATAGGTGTAAAGTAACAAAGCCGCAACGCCAGCGCTGGTATAAGCAAGAGCGCCAAAGAACAGAGTTGCTTGAATCGCATACCCCACGCCTCCTAAAAGGGTAGACGCGATCGCATCTTGCGGTTTTAAGCGCCACTCGTCTCGCCACACCAGCCACGCCCAGAGTACCACTGCCGCGCCTGTAAATCGCCAAGCCAGAGTGCTGGACAAATCTAACCCTTCCGCATAGGCAAGCTTAGCGAAGATCGCCAGCGTCGCAAAACCCGTTGCGGAGACGGCTATCAGAGCAACTCCCACTCGATTGGGGCGAGGCGCGGTTCTTCCTTCCTCTCGTTTGTCGTTTGGCATCGAGTCCTCCTGCTTCTACATCAGCATACGAGAAACGACAGGGTGCAATTGACAAGTTTCCAGATATTCTTACAGAGGTGAGAGGTGCCCAATTTTCGATGACATCAAGCAGTGAAAGTATGACTCGTCTCAACCATCCAGGGGAGAACTCGTTGCTACTTTCCTACGTCTCATCGGGTGGGAAAATTCATCATGCTCTGCAATTTCAGCCACAATTCGCTATGTCAATCAAGAAAATTATTTCTTACGTCCTGCTAATTTTTGTACCCATTTCAATTGCTGCTGAATATTTAGGGTGGGGTTCGCTTGCCATTTTTATTACATCAGGGATCGCTATCGTCCCCCTAGCAATTTGGTTAAGCACTGCGACTGAAGAAGTTGCCGTCGTTACGGGGCCTTCGATTGGTGCATTGTTAAATGCAGTCTTTGGAAATGCAACCGAGCTAATTATTGCTTTAGCAGCTCTAAATGCTGGTTTAGTTGACATTGTTAAAGCAAGTATTACTGGAACAATTATCAGTAATTTACTCCTGGTCATGGGCCTTTCCATGCTTTTAGGAGGACTGCGCTATAAAGAACAGGAATTCAAGCCGATTGTGGCGCGAGTGAATGGTTCCTCGATGACGCTGGCAGCGATCGCCCTTATTTTGCCTACGACGGTCATCAATACCTCAAATGGTGTTCCACTCGATGCAATTCGCAATCTCTCCCTCACAGTTGCCACTGTGTTAATCGTAGTTTATGCTCTGACGTTACTGTTTTCTTTAAAAACTCATAGCTATCTTTACGAGGTGGGATTAGTCGATTTAGACTCACCAAATTCAATCGGTTCTGAAGCTGAATCAACTGCCCACAAACCGAATCTTTGGCTCTGGATTGGTGTGTTAGTAGCCTCTACGGTTGCAGTTGCCTTTGAGTCAGAGATTTTTGTGGGAGTTGTGGAGGAAGCAACAAAGGGTCTGGGTTTGACTCCCTTATTTACAGGTGTTGTTCTGTTACCTCTCGTTGGCGGTGCAGCCGAATATGTAACTGCGGTCAACGTCGCTCTCAAGAACAATATGGATTTATCCGTCTCTGTGGCGATGGGGTCTAGTTTATTAGTTGCCCTGCTCGTGGCTCCAATTTTAGTTTTGGTAGGAGTTGTCATTGGTCAACCAATGGATCTCAACTTCAATCCTTTTGAAGTGATTGCGGTAGCGATCGCTGTCACTGTTGCCAATCTTATCAGTCTAGACGGACGCTCTAACTGGTTAGAAGGCGTACTGCTCTTAGCAACCTACATCGTTTTGGGAGCAGCTTTTTACTTTCATCCCGCCTAATGGTTGTTTTTTGATAATTGGGAAAAAGTTTTGAGTTAAAGGACTTTCGCTCGCCTCAAAACTCAAAATTCAAAACTCTCATTACCAAATCCTTACGCCGAACGTCCGCTTTCTCCCTTCACCACCGCTGCTCCAATTAAATGCGCCAGACGTAATGCCTCTGGAACGTTGCCGCAGTCAGTCAGACGTTGCAGCACCGCAGCGGTTACGTCTGGCTCAGCACCGCACACTTGGAAAAAGAATGGCGGGAAGGTATAAATTCCACCAGCACGCTGCAAAAGCTTGAGCCGTCGCTCTGGCTGTGGCAAGTGGTGAATGGCTTGTTTGACAGCGGCTAGATCAGGCTGACGCCGCATCACGGCAACGCAGGGGAGTTCCAATCGCTCGGCAAGCTTAGGAAGGTCAATCACATTAAAACCACCAAAAGCGATGCCGTCGAGCAGCACCAAGTGTAATTGCGGCAAGAACTTTTTACCGAGCAGTAGCTTACAAACGGTATCAGTTGCATTCCAGCCATCTTGCCGCACCTTTCCCCACACCATGCCCTCAAAGCGGGTACCTGCACAAACGATCCCAGCGATGGAGGCACTACCACCCCTACGGCGTGCGAACGGCGCATCATCGAAGCCGATGACGCGAATTAGGCGATTGAGTCGGAGTAAAGATTCAAGATTCATCTCACACCAAAAAAGCGATCGCATCCGTGATTTTAAGCTAATTTTCCCTTTTAGAAGCGCTTAAAGTAGCATTTTTGAGCTTAAGAAACTAAGCCATACTAATCGTCCTAAAAAAGCTTATTTCTGCCAATTTTTAGGGAAATATGCTTAATTCTAACTTGATCGCTCGTCTAACTCAGGTCTCTTGGTGGCATCCGAGGTACTAAAGTGCCCAAAAGCACCCGTGAAAGCTGAACCAGTCCGCTCTAAATAATGAGAAAATGTTAAGTTATCTATCATAAAAACTTGGTGGCAGAATTATGGCTCAAATTCAATTTTCCAGAGGGATCAACGAAGAAGTCATACCGGATGTAAAGCTAACCCGCTCTAAGAGTGGCGCTCATGGCACCGCTACGTTTTATTTTGAAAGTCCCAACGCCTTTAACACCGAAACCTCAGGGGAAATCACTGGGATGTACATGGTTGACGAGGAAGGAGAACTGTTGACGAGAGAAGTCAAGGGCGTATTCGTCAACGGTCAAGCAAAAGACCTCCAAGCAACTTACCTGATGAAGTCTCCTGAAGAATGGGATCGCTTCATGCGCTTCATGCAACGGTATGCAAAAGATCATGGTTTGGAACTTAGCCAGTCCTAAATAAAGACCTATGTGCTTGGGGCACAGGCAATACCCATGCAATCCGGTTCGGATAAGCTCATTTGCCTACCAGTAACCTCCGGTAGAGACGCGAAATGGTGCGGCACTGCACTGCGTTAACGTGTCGCAGCACGAATGCACCATTTCGCTAATGCGTCTCTACACCCCTCCACTGAGCGGTTGACACCGCACAGCGACAGCAAGCACACATGAAAACCTGCCGGGAGCAGGTTACAGAACCCTTGATTTTCGGTTGGTTCGCGCTTTTAGGACTTGGAATGCAATCGCCGCAAAATTCCATTCTGAGGGCTTGGTGCAAAATTTGAGTTAACCGAACAGTATTTGAATGCGCGTGCCCTTACCGAGAGCTAGCGAAATCAGGAGTCAAGATTCGTAGGAACGGTTAATCGGACAGCCGTGTGGCAGTAAGATACAGCAGATTGCAGGTATATAGAGTACATTAAGGTCAGTGCATGAACAGGTAGAATGAAACCTTACTCCATCGACTTTCGAGAAAAAGTAGTCAAAGCATACGAACAAGAAA